>CAYMMN010000101.1:0-9909 GCA_964391495.1 uncultured Flavobacteriales bacterium
CACAGTTCTTATTTTCATACCTGGCTGATGATTGGGATACCCGGTTTGTTACTGCTTATCGCTTCTATACTGGTTCCGTATTTCTGGAGTTTTAAAAAACGTTTCTATCTGTATCAGGGTTTTCTCTGTTTGATCTTCATTACAGGCTTCACGGATATTATCAGTCATGCCACACTTGGAGCCTTTTATGCATTTATGAATTCAATGTTGTATTGTTGGGGAGCTTACATGATTAAAACCAGGAACAAAACATCATGACCCGTCGTTTGACTCTCTTCCTGCATTTTTTATCCAGAATATTCCTGGTGTATGGACTTGGCTTCATCTTGTTTTTTCTGGCGCGTTATTTTTACTACCAACATGTCATTAGCGAACAGGATGGAATCATTTCATCCGGAATGATCTCCAAAGCATATCTGACAGGATTAAGATTTGATTCCGTCGTCCTTGGTTACGCGCTTGTCTTACCTGTTGTCCTTGCATTGATAGGGTTGTTTATCAGAAAGGAAAACTATTATGCTGGGACTTATCGTTTCACTGCTAAATTTCTATCAGTATTGTTTCCGCTGTTTTCATTCATTCTGATTGTCGATTATTATTATTATGAATATTTCCAGTCACACATCAATATTCTGATCTTTGGTTTTTTTCAGGATGATACCGGAGCTGTCATGCAGTCGGTGTGGAGCGATTATCCATTGATCAGAGTCTTACTCGGACTTGCATTGATCATTCTCGCGTTCCGTTTTCTCTTTAAACGAATCTTTCGGTTTCCTTTAAATCCAAGGGAATTTCAAATTGTACCTTCCCTTGCATTGATCCTTGTCCTTCTTGCATTGTTTTTCTCAGGAATGAGAGCATCCTTTGGGACATTCCCTGTCCAAATCGACGACGCGAATATTTCGGATAATGCAAAACTCAATCTGATACCGGTTAACGGTGTCTTTGCATTAAAGGAAGCCCTGAGTGTCGCGACCATTCAAAACAAGCTGAAAGAGTTTGATGAAGAGATTGAAGCCATTATGTATACCGATCCGGTAAAATCTTACCGGGATTATTTCGGAGAACAGAAGGATACAACATACACGAACCGGTTTTTCAGTGTTACAGATACCAATTCTTTTGTGGAGCAACATCCGCCCAATGTTGTTTTTTTCCTGATGGAAAGTCTGAGCAACAACAACCTCTTTTTACATTCACCCCAACTCAATGTCTTTGGAAAACTGGAAAAGCATTTCCATGAAGATATTGTTTTCCGAAAGTTTCTTCCTTGCCAGAACGGAACCATCAACAGTCTGGAAGGAATTATGGTGAACACACCGATCACTTCTCTGGCTCAGTCAAAATACTGTACGATTCCATATTCTTCCAGTGTCGCGAGACCATTTAAGGAAAATGGGTACACGACAACATTTGTAACAGGAGGGAAGCTCAACTGGAGAAACATCAACACTTTTATTCCGCATCAGGGTTTTGATATCGTTGAAGGCGATGCGAATATCAAAACAGAAAATCCAAAGACAAAAGAATGCGAGTGGGGAGTCTACGACGAATATTTATTCGAACATGTTTTTAATAAACTGAAAAGCGCGGCAGGCAAACCGCAGATGATTTTTGCGCTCACAACGACCAATCATACACCTTTCCATTTACCTGAAACATATTCACCTTATCCCGTTCAATTGACTGATTCCATACGAAAAATCCTCAAAGTAGACGAGGAGATGGCACGGAAAAATCTGACCAATCTCCAGTATTCTAATGATTGTCTTGGCCGTTTTCTGGATGAACTGAAAGTTTCTCCATTTGCCGAAAATACTATTGTCATTGCAACTGGAGATCACAACAATCTCATGCTTTTTGATTTCAGGGAAAGTCAGGGTTATTACAAACTCAGCGTACCGATGATTCTCTACGCTCCGAAATCTTACCTGAACAAATCGCAAATTGATACATCACGTTGGGGTTCTCACAAAGACATTTTCCCTACATTATACAATCTTGCTTTATCGCATACAAAGTATTTTAACGGTGGCACTGATCTTTTGCAAAAGACAGCCGTAAAATCAAAATTTTTCGCTGTGGATTTGATGTCCTATCTGGCAATTGATGATTATGGTGCTGTCCGTTTCAGCAGTAAACCTCAGTATTATCAATGGTCCAACCCATATAATTTTTCAAGAACACAAAGTCCTGATCCCAGACAACTGCTGTTGATGGTCAAAGCCCGTTCTTATTTTTCATCATTTTACCATTACATTCGCAGGGAATCTGAATCGGAAAAGAAGTAGTAAATTAGCAAACCTTAAAAATATCTATGATTCCATTTTCTCCGCCCAGGATTGATCAGAAAATCATTGATGAAGTCGTGGCGGCGCTGCGTTCAGGTTGGATTACAACCGGACCCAGAACAAAATTATTTGAAAAAAATCTGGCAGCATACTTTGGCTGTCCTTCGGTACTTTGTCTGAATTCCGCTACATCCGGACTCGAGTTGATGCTTCGCTGGTTTGGTGTAAAAGAAGGGGATGAAGTAATTCTTCCTGCTTATACCTATTCAGCCACTGCGAATGTGATCGTTCATTGTGGAGCCCGTCCGGTTTTTGTTGATGTCAAACCGGATTTTAATATCGATCCGGAGACAATCAGGAAAGCGATTACGCCACGAACAAAAGTAATTATGCCGGTTGATTTTGGCGGCTGGCCATGCGATTATAAAACAATCAATGCTTTGGTGGCGGAAGACGGTATTCGCAAACAATTTGTTCCTGATTCTGATATTCAAAAAATGTTGGGAAGGATTCTTGTTCTTTCGGATGCGGCTCACTCGATTGGTGCATCTGTCAATGGAAAGAAAACAGGTTCCCTCACAGATATTTCCGTGTTTTCATTTCATGCCGTAAAGAATCTGACCACCGCGGAAGGTGGAGCAGTAGCTCTTAACTTGCCCACGCCATTCGACAATGCAGCGATCTACACTGAACTTTGTGTGAAATCTTTGCACGGACAAAACAAAGACGCGCTTGCGAAAATGCAGAAAGGAAACTGGCGCTACGATATCGTCGAAGCCGGTTACAAGATGAACATGACGGATATTCTTGCAGCGATTGGTCTT
The DNA here is from genome assembly GCA_964391495.1 of uncultured Flavobacteriales bacterium. Taxonomy (GTDB): domain Bacteria; phylum Bacteroidota; class Bacteroidia; order AKYH767-A; family 2013-40CM-41-45; genus JADKJP01. Next base: position 3,116 of record CAYMMN010000101.1, read on the forward strand.
GTTGAGCTTGAGCGCTATGATTCAGATACTCTGGTGAAAAGAAAACAAATTTGCGATCAATATTCGAAAGCTCTTGCAGCAAAACCCTGGGCGATCCTCCCTCTGCAGAATACTTCCGGAGCCGTATCTTCCTATCATCTGTATGCTTTGCGTATCAAAGGAATTGATGAGGCAAAAAGGGATCGCATCATGCAGAAAATATTCGATCAGGATGTTTCCGTGAATGTACATTTCATTCCCGTTCCGATGATGTCCTTCTACAAAGGCTTGGGTTACAAAATCAGTGATTATCCGGTGACCTATTCGTTGTATGAAAATGAAATTTCCTTACCCGTATTTTATGATTTAAGTCCTGAACAAACTAATACCGTGGTTCAGGCTCTCATCAATGCTGTTGAATCTGAAATAAACTAAAAAAATGAAAAATATCTTTCTCATCAGTGCTTTCCTTTTTATGACTTGTGGATTGTTGGCTCAAACCCCAGCGAAGGATTATGTTCCAAGGTCAAAAGACATTCTGGATTTAATGAAGCAAAAAGAATTCGGAAAAATTGCTTTACAATTCGACAGCAGTGTATCCAACCGTCTTGATTCGGCGAAACTTGCCGGAGTATGGGAAAGAATGATTGGCACCGCTGGCCCTCTGAAAAGTGTCGACAGTATTTCAACCGATCATCAGGAGAATTACGATGTTGTCATTCAGCATTGCGTTTTCGAAAAGAAGAAAATTGATTTCAAATTGGTGTATGGTTTGAATGAAAAGATCAAAGGAATCTTCTTTCTTCCGGTAGATATTAAATTGCATTATGAATTTCCTCCATATTACCATGCTGAAGAATTCAAAGAGAAAAACGTGATCATTGAAAATGGAGAAATCAAACTTCCGGGTATTCTCACGCTTCCTGCAAAAGAAGGAAATCATCCCGTCGTGATCCTCATTCACGGATCAGGACCAAACGACCGTGATGAAACAGTCGGACCGACAAAAGTATTTAAGGATTTAGCAATTGGCCTTTCCGCGAAAGACGTTGCAGTTCTTCGTTACGATAAAAGAACACGAGTTGCCGGTAGAAAAGTGGTAGATATGATGAAAAAGATGACGGTGAAGGAAGAGATGGTTGACGATGTATTGGCGGCAATTGAATTGGTAAAAAAGGAACCCGGCATTGATACAAATCAGATTTTCCTTCTTGGACATAGTTTCGGAGGAATGTTGCTTCCACGAATCAACAGCAAAGCGAAAAATGTAAAAGGCCTTATATATTTTGCAGCCAATAGTCGCCCTCTTGAAGATCTTTATGCGATGCAGGCTGAATATATCATTGCTCAGGATACAACTATTAATGCTGAAAAAAATAGAAATGTACTGGATTCCATTCGTAATGAAGCAGCGCGAATTAAAAAACTAACACCCGCAAATGCAAAAGACACAACAATGATTTTGCGCCTTTCGACTGCTTACTGGCTCGATTTGAAAACATATAACCCAGTAAAACAAGCCACAACTCAGAAGACACCAATGCTTTTTTTACACGGCGGCAGAGATTATCAGGTCACAGATGAAGATTTTAATGGCTGGAAAAGCGGACTGAATGCAAAAAGCAATGTTAAGTTTAAGTTATATCCTTCCCTCAATCATTTCTTCATCACTGGCGAAGGAAAGAGTACACCGAAGGAGTATATGCAAAAAGGAAATGTATCCTCTGAGGTGATCGATGATATCAGCTCATGGATTCAGTCAGGACAGATTAAATAATTTTATTAATTCTGCAGCATGAACAAATTCCTGATCAGAGCTTCGGATGTTTTGCTCTCATTGGTGGGTTTGATCCTCCTTGCACCATTCATGTTGCTCATCAGTGTCTGGATTACGCTGGATTCAAAAGGTCCGGTGATCTTCAGGCAAAACAGGGTAGGGAAGAACAACAGGGATTTCATTTTGTATAAATTTCGTACGATGGTGGTCAATGCTGAAAAACAAGGGCTGATCACCGTTGGAACACGTGATTCAAGGATTACCCGTTCAGGCGCTTTTCTGAGAAAATTCAAACTCGATGAACTTCCCCAGCTTTGGAATGTGCTGATAGGAGACATGAGTCTCGTCGGCCCACGGCCGGAAGTCCGGAAATATGTCGACCTCTATACACCCGAGCAAAGGATTGTACTATCGGTCAGGCCCGGAATTACAGATCTGGCTTCCATAGTTTTTTCCAATGAAAACGAGGTGCTTAGCAGGCAAAATGATCCGGATACCTATTATATTCAGGTAATTATGCCTGAAAAAATCCGCCTGAACCTGGTTTTCATCGAACATCCGAGCTGGATAAAGTACCTGAGCATTATTTTCAAGACCATCCGGAAAATTGCAGGGTAAAAGATCAGCCTTGTTCCTTGGGAAATGGTCCACAATGAGGCTCCTGTAAGATAATCCCGTAAAAAATTTCATATCTCGCATAAAGATTCTATTTTTGTGAAGGGCTAGATATTAGCTTTCATTTTTGAGGGAAACACCTTTTCATTAATATTGATATGAGAATAAAAATTTCGTTCCTGAAGGTTCACGGAAGCAGTGGCACCGTACCCCTTCACCATCAGAAAATCATTTCTGCTTTCATGGATGAGGTCATCCGTGAGTTACCGGTCACTTCTGACTTTTATAATTTCTCTTCTCTGAAGGGAACTTCCAAAGTTCAAAGCGGCCAGATTCGCTTCCTGTCTTCAAAAGTTTCATTGGTAGTGTCAGCACCACACAATGAATTCACGGAAGATTGGGTGAAAAAAATCTTTGATCGCCGATTGGTGAGTTTTGCCAAATTGACTCTGGTACCAAAATCATTCGACATCATTCCTGATCCGGAATTCAAACCACAGATGAAATACGTTTGTATTTCACCAATGATTCCGCAACAACCTTTCCTGACGGATGAAACAGGAACGTTGCCTGAACCTCTGGATCCAAGAAGTCACGAGTTCTCTGATCTTTTCTACGATGCAGTCCTCGACAGAATGGAAAAGGCCGGATTTACGGAAGAGCAAATCTCCAGCTTCGCGGAATTTGAAATCGTTCCTGATCCGGGCTATATTCAGAAGATCTCTGAAACCCACAAGAAATTTGCACGCATCTACAAGAACAACAACAACCAGACAATGTATGGTTACCTGTTGCCATTTACCCTCCACGCTCATCCTCAGGTTCAGAAATTTATCTGGGAATGTGGTATCGGAAACTTTACAACTCAGGGTTATGGAATGGTGGATGTAGTGGGAGGAATGTCAGCTGAAGTACTTCCAGAAGAATAATTCTTCCGGTAATTTTCAGTTTGTATTCGTGACTTTCGCGAATTTCTTGTACTGTATTTCTTCACCAACAACTACAGCAGCGGTGTAAATTCCCAGCAGAAAATTCTGCACCGGAATTTCATCTTGTATAATCTGTCCTGCGTAAGTCGCCTGGTAGTACTTGGAAAATTCCATTCTGCCAAATGAATCGTAAATGTACAACACTACCGAGCCCGGACTTTTCATGAAAATATTAAGGTGCGAAGGAAAATTGTAAACGGCTGTAGGGAAAAAGTCGAAATCATAATTTCCGCAAACAGTTCCTGTAGTCCAGCTTCCGCTGTATAATCCTCCCCAGAAATAGGCGGCACACTCATTCCGATAAGTCTTTTCATCGCAACCACAAACAGGAGCATAATCCCTTCCGCAAGGTTCATATTCATTGGCAGTTCTCAGGGAATCTTTGCAATTCACAAAAGTGAGCTGTGCGGATGAAGTGAAAACCTGGAGGAGGGAAAAAATCGCGACGAGTACTGTGAATCTTTTCATATATCTGTAAAGATATTAATTCGGCAGGCGTAGGTCAACACGATTAACGTATTTTTACACACGCTTATTGGTAATCCTGTGAATTTCCTCGCGCATATCTATCTGTCCGGTGACGACAAGGAATTGATGGTCGGCAATTTCATCGCTGATTTTGTCAAAGGCCGGAAGAAATTCGACTATCCCGACGGGATCCGTCGCGGCATCGAATTGCACAGGCAAATTGATGAATACACTGATCACCATCCCATCACCAGTCTTAGCAAAGACAGACTCCGGCCAAAATACAGTAAGTACTCCGGGGTAATCGTCGATCTGTACTACGATCATTTCCTGGCCTGTAATTTCTCCAGATATTCTGAACAAAGCCTCGAAGAGTATTCCCATCAAACCTATCGTACCATCAAAGAATACAGCGAAATCCTGCCTGAAGGAGTCAATTATTTCCTTCCTTTTATGATAGAAAGGAACTGGTTACTCAATTACAGCACAATTGAAGGTATCGGTCGGGCGCTCACCGGTTTGTCCAAAAGGGTTTCTTTCGAGAATAAAATGGATGAATCTGTCGCAGATCTCCGGGAACACTATGCCCTTTTCGAAAATGAATTCAATCTCTTTTTCCCCGAGTTGATTACCTTTGCGCACTCTTTTTCCTGAAGATGCAGATCTACCTGAAAGTCAAGCCCAATCAGCGATTCGACAAGGTCGAAAAGGTCGGAAATGACTGGGAAATCAGGCTAAAAGCACCTGCAGTTGATGGAAAAGCCAATGAACACCTGATCGTTTTCCTTTCCAAAGTCCTGGATCTACCCAAATCCAGGATACAACTGAAAAAGGGGCAAACAGCAAGGATAAAATGCCTTGAAATTGACGCGGAAGAGGAATTTGTACACAGGAAATTAAACGAACACCTCGTTTCCTGAGCATTTACGCTGTTTTCAGCCCATCCATACACAGAACACTGTGTATAACTCCGCCACGAAACAGAGGCTGAATTTAAAGGGGAAGGCTAATTTTAGCATGCCAAAAATTGCCCCTGATTGGCAATGCTTCTGCATTGTCCGGATTCAGAAAATATATAGAAGAGATTGTAAATAGTTATTAATGACCAAATAAAGATGGCTGAAAAGAAAACTGTTGATCACGGATATACGGAAGAGAGCATCCGCTCACTCGATTGGAAGGAACACATCCGTACCCGCCCCGGAATGTATATCGGAAAACTCGGTGATGGTTCTTCAAAAGATGACGGTATATATGTTTTACTGAAAGAAGTTGTCGATAACTGTATCGATGAACACGTGATGGGATATGGTAAAGTAATCGATATCCAGATCAAAGACGGTCGCGTAGAAATCCGCGATTACGGCCGCGGAATTCCTCTTGGAAAGGTTGTTGAATGTGTTTCCAAAATCAATACCGGAGGTAAATACGACAGCAAAGCCTTTCAAAAAAGTGTCGGACTGAATGGTGTCGGTACAAAAGCCGTGAACGCGCTGTCAAACTGGTTCCGCGTACAATCCTTCCGCGAAGGACGCATGAAAGCTGCTGAGTTCAGCAAAGGAAATCTCGTGAAGGATGAAAAAGAAAAAGCCAGCGACGAAAAGAACGGAACGCTCATTTCATTCCAACCTGATGAAAGCATCTTCAGTAATTTCCGCTACAACCGGGATTATGTGGAAAGCATGCTCTGGAATTATGTGTTTCTCAACAAAGGTCTGACCATTCGTTTCAATGATAAAGAATTTTATTCTGAAAATGGGCTGAAAGATCTTCTTGAAAGAAACCTCAGTGATGAAATTCTATATCCAATCGTACACCTCAGAGGCGATGATATAGAACTCGCGTTTACACATACGACTTCCTATGGCGAGGAATATTATTCTTTCGTAAACGGACAGCATACAACACAAGGTGGTACACACCAGGCTGCTTTTCGTGAAGCGATTGTAAAAACCATTCGTGAATTTTATAAAAAAGAATTTGATGCTTCGGATGTACGGACTTCCATTCTTGCCGCCATCAGCGTAAGGGTTCAGGAACCTGTATTTGAATCCCAGACGAAAACCAAACTCGGTTCTCTGACACGTGAACCAAACGGACTTGCTATCCGTACCTGGATCAATGATTTTGTAAAAACAGAACTCGATAATTATCTCCACAAATATCCTGAAACAGCGAAAGCACTGGAGCAAAAAATCCAGCAGAGCGAGCGTGAACGAAAAGAGATCGCGGGAATTAAAAAGCTGGCGAATGAAAGAGCGAAGAAAGCCAACCTTCACAACAAAAAGCTTCGTGATTGCCGAGTGCATTTGAATACAAAACACATCGACCGTCAGGAATCAACGATTTTCATCACAGAGGGAGATTCCGCGAGTGGTTCCATTACCAAAGCGAGAGATGTAAATACTCAAGCTGTTTTCAGTCTTAAGGGTAAGCCTCTCAACTGCTATGGAATGACAAAGAAAGTTGTGTATGAAAACGAAGAATTCAACCTGCTTCAGAACGCTTTGAATATCGAAGACGGACTGGAAGAGTTGCGTTACAACAAAATCGTTTTCGCGACCGATGCCGATGTGGACGGAATGCACATTCGTTTGCTGCTGATGACTTTCTTCCTGCAATTCTTCCCGGAGCTTATCAAAAACGGACACGTTTACATTCTGCAGACACCATTGTTCCGTGTCAGAAATAAAAAGGAAACAATCTATTGTTACAACGATCCTGAACGTCAGCGCGCAATCCAAAAACTCGGACCAAAGCCGGAGATCACACGTTTCAAAGGATTGGGAGAAATTTCTCCGGATGAATTCTCTCATTTCATCGGAAAGAAAATTCGTCTCGAGCCTGTATTGCTGAGCCAGGAAGAAACCATTCATCACCTGCTGGATTATTACATGGGCAAAAACACTCCCGACCGCCAGGAATTCATTATTTCCAAACTCAGAGTGGAGAAGGATGTGGTGAAG
>CAYMMN010000102.1:0-9903 GCA_964391495.1 uncultured Flavobacteriales bacterium
GGAAGAATGTTTTGTCAGGATCTGGTTTGCCCGGTAAATTGAGCGATTGTTCCGACAGCGATCCGGAAGGATGTGAACTGTATCTGGTTGAGGGAGATTCCGCGGGTGGTACAGCCAAACAAGGACGAAACAGACGTTTTCAGGCCATTTTGCCTTTACGTGGTAAAATCCTGAACGTGGAGAAAGCCATGGAATACAAAATTTACGAAAACGAGGAAATCCGGAACATCTTTACCGCTCTCGGTGTATTTCGTGATGAAACGAAAGAAGGACGTCCGCTCAACATGGACAAAATCCGTTATCACAAGATTGTGATCATGACCGATGCCGACGTTGACGGTAGTCACATCACTACATTAATTCTTACTTTCTTCTTCCGGCACATGAAGGAAATGATCGAAGAAGGTTATCTCTACATCGCTACTCCTCCACTCTATCTCGTTAAAAAAGGTAAGGAACAACAATACGCCTGGAATGATGAGCAACGTATTGCCGCTGTGAAGAGATTAGCAGGTGATGGTAAAGAAGAAAATGTCGGCGTACAACGATACAAAGGTCTTGGAGAAATGAACGCGGAACAGTTGTGGGAAACTACAATGAATCCGGAGACCCGTACACTTCGCCAGGTGACGATTGACAGTGCCGCGGAAGCTGACAGAATTTTCTCAATGCTGATGGGTGACGATGTTCCTCCACGCAGAGAATTCATCGAAAAGAACGCGAAGTACGCCAAGATTGACGCTTAACAGCAATAAAAATAAACTCAAAAAAAAAGCACCGTAGTCCGGTGCTTTTTTTTGTTCCAAAATTTCTTCAGGACTCCAGTTCCCGTAAAGTCATCCATGCCATCAGCCCCATTCCTGTTTCAAGAGCGGATTCATCAATATCGAATGTGGAAGTATGAACTGAAGAGACAATTCCTCTCTCTTCATTTTTAACTCCGAGACGATAAAAACAAGCGGAAGCTTCCTGAGAGTAAAATGCGAAATCTTCAGCAGCCATCCATATTTCAAGGTCTTCCACATTTTCTTTTCCGACAAATTCTTCGGCAAAACGGCGTGCACGATCTGTGAGTACTTCATCATTGATCAGAAAAGGATAACCGCGAACAATATTGAATTCACAGGATCCTCCCATGCTTTCCGCAATGCCTTCCGCCATTTTTTTCATGCGTCGGTGTGCCTCATCACGCCATTCTTCATTCAAGGTCCGGAACGTTCCTTCGAGGTACACTTCATCCGGAATCACATTGGTGGCACCATTGGCAATTACCTTTCCAAAACTAAGAACTGAAGGCAGACTGGGTTTTGCGTTTCTGCTTACAATTTGTTGCAAGGCGACCAGCATTTGTGCTGTGATCATCACCGGATCAATCGTCAGGTGCGGCATGGCGCCATGCCCACCCTTGCCTTTTACCCGAACATAAATTTCATCGGTGCTTGCCATGTATAATCCTTTGCGGAAGCCGATTTTTCCGGCTTTGATTTGTGGCATTACATGCTGACCGATGACAGCTTGTGGAACGGGATTTTGCAAGACGCCTTCTTTAATCATCAGTGAAGCTCCTCCCGGCAATTTCTCTTCACCTGGTTGAAAAATAAATTTTACGCTGCCTTCGAAATTATCTTTTAACTGGTTGAGGATCCTTGCTACACCTAACAATGAAGATGTGTGTACATCGTGTCCACATGCATGCATGACTCCGGCATGTTTGGAAACATAATCTGTTTTATTTGTTTCCTGAATGGGCAATGCATCCATATCAGCACGCAAGGCAACAACTTTTTTCTGTGGGTTCTTCCCTTCAATCAAAGCGACGACACCAGTATTTGCCATCCGTTTAAAATCTGTGATGCCAAATTCTTTTAATTTTTGTTCGACAAATTTTTGTGTCTCAGTTTCTTTAAAACTGAGTTCCGGGTACATGTGCAGATGTCTTCTGCAGGAAACAATATCCGGATGAAATTGCCTTGCAAGCTGTTTAACCTTTTCGATGGAATTCATCTTAGATGGGTTCTGTTTAAAATGTCAGGAGGGTAAAATAAAGAAAAAAGCTGCAAAGTCCGGATCAGAAATCCAGTCCAAGAGAAAAGTAAAAGCGATAAGGGAGAATTTCTCTGTTCTCAACACCCCAGGCCCAATCGGCACGCAGGAAATAACCGAGAAGCCTACTCCGCAATCCAAAACCAAAACCTCCTACAATCGGCTCATTCTGACTGGTTATCGTCACAAGGAAGGGTTGCTGGAAGATTACTTTTTTATTCAAAGCATTGGTTGAATCGTAGGGAGAGACACCGTTCCAGGCAGTTCCGATATCCCCGAATCCAACGATCTGAAAATTACGGACGAAATCGGATTTGATTGGTCGGTTGAGCAGGTATCTGAAAATCGGCACACGCAATTCACTATTGATGAGCGCGAAGGTGTTTCCATTTCTGATGTTTTGTTCAAATCCCCGAAGATTAGTAGCCAAAGCCTGGAAATAATAATTCTGGCTAAAATCAATAGGCGTTTCATTGTTGAAGCGGGGAACCAGCCAATTGTCGGTAGAACCCATGTAATAGATGATGCGTTCCTCACCAAAACTTGTTCCTGTAGCAAAACGATTTGCCCAGATCAGTTCACGGTGAATTTTTTGATAATGTCTGACATCAGCACCAAGAACAACCATTCCTGTTTTGGAAATATCCGCCTGCTTGTAGTACTCACCGAAAATCTTCAATCGCGTACCGTTAAATAAATTCACACCTGTGGGAAGTGTATTATCAAAAACATATTCCAGACGTCCATTCAACCAATGGAGATACTGATTAGGAAAAAGCAATGAATTGTAATCTGTAGCAAGTGCAACAAGGCGATCATTTCGATAGGCAACTGAACCACGAACAGAAGAAACATCACTGAACGGCCATTTACCCTGGAAACGCAATTCGTGTGAATGTAATTTTGCACCGTATTGCGACAACAATAAAGCCTGTCTGTAAAATGTAATTTGTTTGTCGAATCGATTCTTCAGATTTTCATAACTCAAAAAATACTCATTGGAATTCAAATCTCCTGCGAGCTTGAATCCGCCGGTGATTCTGTAATCCTCCATCAGATCACTGATTCCCAATTTAAAGAAACCATTCAGTCCGGGATTGTAATAAATCGCACCTCCACCGGTAAACAGCTGGTAACTTTGATTTAGTAAAGTATTATCAAGCTGACTTACAAAATACGTTGAAGAAAAAGCGGTTTCATAATTTCTTTGTTTAGGCAAAAGATTTGCAAGTGAATCCTGCTTAGTGACATCAGATTGCTGTGTAACAATTTTAGGTTCTTCTTTTAATTCGGCTTCTCTTTTCTTCTCTTTTTTACTCTTTGATTTCGGAAAATCACTTTGGAAAACATAATTATCTATGTCGATCTTATTGGAATCCGCTGGGGCTACAGAAGGTTCTTCAGTACCGGTTTTTTCCGGAGTTCCGTTATCCGGAGCCTGTGGCTGGAATTGAGATTTCCTGGACTCTTCATTTCTATAAAGTGTTCTTGGAAGGGCGCCGGTAGACAACAATGGCTTCTGAATATCTTCCACTTTCATCCGCAAGCGACCATCTTTGTAAAAAACCTGGCTCACTTTGGATCTGGTATAATTTACGTCCTGCGAAACAATATTGCGTGAGTAATTTGTCAGCGGATAATTCTCAACGATCATTCTGTAATGTTCAACTGTATCAACGTAAGCTAATGCACTGTCCAGATTAGCAAGGTATCGGTTTACAATTCCATTTTCATCGCTGAGATACGCGATGTGTCCGGAATCATAAGGCATCGGTTGAATTTCATTGTACTCAGCAGTATTTGTGATTCTCCTCAACACACTGGATTTAGTTCTGTAATCGTAATAGAAGACATCAAAGTTTGAGCGTGTTGGTAATACATTCTTTTTGTCAACCTCAAGTGTGTCGTTGATACGATTGGAAGAAAAAACAATTGCCGAAGAATGATTGATAAAACGTGGATGAAGATCATCGTAAAAATCCTTTGTTATTTGTTCAAAGGTTCTTGTACGCAGATTATAGACAAAAATATCACTCTGCCCTTTTTGAACGGCTGACATCACCAGTAGCAATCCATCATCAGAATAGGCAAAATCCAGAACCTTATCAAAGTTGAACAATTTGCCTTCTTCATATTTTCGGGATTCCATAGAATAAGTCCCGAGCCACAAAAATCCGCGTCGTTCACGAATCAAAGCAAACATTTTTCCGGTCGGATGCCAGGCAAGAATCGGAAAAGACTGATCTGTTTCCTGGGTATAGGAACGATAACCACTTTTAAGAATACGTTTGGTTTTCTTTTTCTCCCAGTCGTACAATTTCACTTTGTATTTTCCGAGATCGTTACTTACATAAACACTATACCTTCCATCACTGCTTGTCTTCAGCTGTGAATAAAGCATGTTCTGCTTCGGTTTGCGTACAATACCTTTCGTATCCACTGAATCACGATTCTGGTCGCTCTGAGCATAAATACTCAGCATCGCGTCCTTCCAGTTGCTGGCGAGCTCCTTCATGTTCAGACCCAGTACATACATGAAACCACTTTCGATGTTCCTGTTCACCCGGGTCATGTACAAAAGATTGGAAACAGACGACTCTGTATAGGTATCGATGATGTATTTCCAGATCGAATGACCGGCAGTTTGTGCATCCAGACCCGTCAGGTGATTAAATTTCAGATACTTCTTACTGACAATTCCGTCACGTAAACGATTATCAATATCGACATCCCAGTTTTTTGATACATAGGATACGAGGCCATTGATATACCAATCCGGCAAGGTGAGCAGCGCGGAATTCTGTATTCTTTCCTTTACATCTCCACCATACATGATCTGATCAATAAGAACCCTGGCAATACCTGCACGAATCTGTCTGCGAAATTTCTCGTGATCTCCGGTAAAATAGAGAAACACTTTATTGCCGACAATCTTGGTAATACCACCGGTATTATTATTCAAATCATCGGTTTCCAATCCGATATTTGTTTGCTTCGCTTCACTCAGTTTATTATAAATGATAAACTGAATTCGCCCGTCGAGTTTGTAATCGAATAAATGCTCGATTTCTTCCAGGTCTTTGTCCGCTGTTCTCCCGGTAAATGCCGCCAGATCAAGGCCGCCGAGATAATAATAGGTGTCGAAATTCTTGTATTTCATGAACGACCAGAATCGCTCATCATATTGCACCCGGTTTTTCCCGAACTGCATTTCATAACCATTGTAAAACTGAGCAGACGCGGAAACGGATAGCGTAACGAGTAAGATCAACCCGTATAAACGAAATCTTTTTGGAGAAAGAAAAGCAGAAATCAGGCTCATAAAAGTTTCCGGAAAATAAACTCCGGGACATTGGAATCAGACAATGCGAATGTAACTAAATTTGCAGAAATACAGAAGACCGATTGCGCAAACTTCTCGGGTAAATCCCGGATTTTAACATAGTATTTACACTGTTTCAGGAGAGCTAAAACAATCAATACCCGGGCGACCGGTAGCCATTCAATTCTTAAAAAATGACAAGATGATTACAATACAATCCTTCACTTTTAATCCTTTCTCAGAAAACATGTACATCCTGTATGATGAAACGAAGGAAGCATTAATCATTGATCCGGGCTGTTATACACAGCCGGAGAAAGAGGAATTGGCAAAGTTCATCGTAGAAACCGGTCTTAAACCTGTCAAACTGTTGAACACACATGCACATATTGATCATGTACTCGGGAACAATTTTGTTGCTGGAAAATTTGGACTGAAACTGGAAATGCACGAAGCTGACGTAGATTTACTCCGTTCAGCTCCTGTGTATGGTCAAATGTGGGGAATCAAACCTGAGCCATCGCCTGAACCTTCTACTTTTCTGACTGAGGGTGATGTCGTACTCTTTGGCAATTCCAAACTTGATGTCTTGTTTACTCCGGGGCATTGTCCGGGAAGCATTACATTTTTTTCAAGCGCTGAAAAATTCGCGATTGTCGGAGATGTGTTATTTTATGGAAGCATTGGCCGAACCGATCTTCCCGGAGGAAATCATGAATTGCTGATCAGTTCCATTCGTGAAAAACTATTTCCTCTGGGAGATGATATGGTTGTTTATCCCGGTCATGGCCCCTCTACCACGATTGGCTTCGAGAAACAGCACAATCCATTTCTTTAAACACTTGTCGGATCCACTATCCTGCTGTTAAGGATTTTTTTATTGAAGTAATAGCAGCACCAGGTTGCAAGGGGAGCGAATACTACATCAATGGTATAATGTACGTGTTGAATGAGAACCAGAAAGCCAACCATGATAGAAAAAAAACCAAGTATCGGTTTCCATCGTTTGTGATCTACCGCGAAATACATTGAGCAAATGGTTGAGACATGGCCGGAAAAGAACAGGTCCTTGGAAATTATTCTTCCTCCATTCGTAAAAAACTGAACGATAGGCTCACGAAGAGGCATGTAACCCTGAGGCGGCTCCAAAGGAAAAAGTGTAATTGAACCAATCCTCACGATCGTGACAAGCACATAGGTTTGAAGAGCAAGCAGCAGCAATTTTGGTTTGGGCAAATTGCAATACAGGGCAAGTAAAATACCCATATAGAGAAAAAAGAAAACCAACCAGGAAACATCTCTAACAGGCAGGATCGATAAGAAGTAATCTTCCAATCGTGTTCCTTTGCGGGATTCGGCAAAATCGAAAAACCAATTGAAGATTCCGGAAAATGAAATCAGTACCAGCAATGAGATGATGAATTGCAGGCGAAAATTCTTCTGACGCCAGGCATTTCTCCAGGCCAAGGAACTAGTGGACATTATCGGGGATCTCAATAATTTTTTTTCAGGAAATTGCTTTCAAAATCATGTTTTCAACTTCCGGAGAGTCCCAGCGTTTTTCAATATCCGGTAATGCCATCACGTTCTGCATAATGGATTGTTGTCTTTGACCGTTAGCAAGCGCTTCGGAATATGGTATTGAACTGAAAGTTACCTGAGAATAAAGCGGCAGCCACTGAGAAGGATGCTTCTCGTGTATTCTTGCTTCAATTTTCTTTTGCAATAAGAATTTCTGACTTCCGACAAGGTCGCGCATCTCGACAAAATTCATAACTGCCAGATCAGCGATGGCATCCGAATTGGGTTTACGCGCCAGCTGATAATCCGGTAGAATCTTTGACCAGTCACCATTGTGCTGATCAATCAAGGCATCCAACACAGTGCAATCTTCAAAGCCGCAATTCATTCCCTGTCCGTAAAATGGAGTGATCGCATGAGCCGCATCACCAATCAGCGCTAGTTTATCCTTGTATGCCCATGGAAAACATTTCACAGTCACCAGTCCTCCGGTAGGATTTTGGAAAAAATCTTCCGCCAATGTTGGCATTATAGGCAAAGCATCAGGAAAGACCCTTTTGAAAAACGAAATACATTCTTCCGGAGTTTGAATCGAAGCAAAAGAATCTTTTCCTTCGAATGGAAAGAACAAGGTGACCGTATAACTTCCGTCCAGATTTGGCAACGCGATCATCATGTATCCTCCACGCGGCCAGATGTGCAGAGCGTTTTTTTCCATCTGAAATTCTCCGCCGGGTCCGGGAGGAATGATCAACTCTTTGTAACCATGTTCCAGGTAATTCTGAGAATACTGGAAACGATCGGAACTGAGTTGCATCTGCAAGCGAGCGGCAGAAAATGCTCCATCCGCTCCGAAGATAAGGTCACTGCCAACTGAACTGGCAATTTTTGTTACCGCATTTTCAAATTTAGCTGTTGTATGATCGAGATCCAGTCCGGTGCATCTTTCATTAAAATGAATTGTCACTCCGCTTTTTTCAGCGAGGTTCATCATTTCGCAATTGAGGATACCACGGGATGTCGCATAAATTGCCTGATCTTTTTCACCATATTGCTGATAGGTAAGTTCACCGGAAATACTGTGGATCATCCTTCCTCCCATTGGAATTCCGATCCTTCGAATATCCTCTTCAATTCCTACACCCTGCAGTCCTTTCCAGCCTCTGTCGCTAATGGCAAGATTGATAGATCTGCCTGCTGGAATATTTTCTTTTCGCATATCGGGGCGACGTTCGAAAATAGTGACTTTGTATCCGCGTTTCGCGAGATAAATGGAAAGTAAACTACCGACCATTCCTGCACCGAGTATGGTGATATTTTTTACTGAAGATTTAGCCATGATGTGTATACTTCTATAGTAAATTTTATTTCAATTGAATTGCGGAAATATAATGGAACAAATTAACTTTTTACATATCCGTTATCATTGAATAGAAAAAAATCTTTTTTTCTGAAATTATTTCTGAAATGAAAGAATTGATTTGCTTAATACTTGTCCAAAATAATAAACATCCTCGAAACTATTATAGAGAGG
Organism: uncultured Flavobacteriales bacterium; assembly: GCA_964391495.1. Taxonomy (GTDB): domain Bacteria; phylum Bacteroidota; class Bacteroidia; order AKYH767-A; family 2013-40CM-41-45; genus JADKJP01. The sequence continues at coordinate 8,421 of CAYMMN010000102.1, forward strand.
AACTGGAGCAGCCCGGATGACATCAGGTTCTCTCCAGTCAACAATTACTCCGTGTTCTGTCAGCAGTTTATAGATTTCCTTACCAAATTTTTTCACGATCAAAGATAACTGGCAACCTCTTTGGGCGGGGTCTGCAGGTGTGATAATCTGAATAGGAGCTTCTTTTCCTTCAGATGTCGCAACCAGATTAATTTCATTTATTATAAACTCCAGGAAAGAAGTGAGTTCCCTGCTCTTTTGCAACAGTTTTTCAAAATCCGCTTTTTCAAAAATGTCCAATGAAGCTTTTAACGCTGCCATTGAAAGCACGGGAGCATTGCTCAGTTGCCAGCCTCTGGCTCCTTTGGCAGGAATAAATTTTCGGGGCATTGTAAACCTTGTGTCCGGATCATTTCCCCACCATCCGGCGAATCTCGGAAGCGAAGAATCGTTTCCGTGTTTTTGATGAATATAAATTCCAGACACACCGCCAGGACCGGCATTCAGATATTTATAACTGCAAAAGCAGGCATAGTCAACATTCCAGTCGTGCAATTGCAATTTCACATTGCCGGCAGCATGTGCGAGATTGTAACCACATGTAGCACCAACATCATGCGCAGCCTTTGTAATTTTGTCGAGTTCAAAATACTGACCGGTATAATAATTTACTGCACCAAGCATTACCGTTGCAACTGTGTCGCCATGTTCCCGGATAGCGTGTATGATATCCTCAGTTTGCAAACAATGCTCGCCTTCCCGTGGTTTTAAATAAATAACAGCCTCATCCGGATTAAAGCCATGAACATAAGCCTGTGATTGCAGAGCATATAAATCCGAAGGGAAAGCATCGTACTCACAAATGATTTTATACCGTGAAGCAGTTGGTCTGTAAAAAGAAACCAACAGTAAATGTAAATTGGTAGTGAGGGAATTCATGGAAACTACTTCATCAGGTCTAGCGCCTAATAAAGCAGCGATCTGATTGGTGAGAATATCCTGGTAATGAAACCATGGAAATCGGCTGTGGAAGTGGCCTTCCACACCCCATGTAGCCCAATCTTCGAGTTCATTCAGAACATACTCCTGTGTTGAACGTGGTTGCAATCCAAGTGAATTTCCTGTAAAATATCTCACCGGATGCCCGTTATTCAAAGGAAAATAAAAACCGGAACGAAATTCACTGAGCGGATCCGACTCATCCATTTTTCTGGCAAAGTCGAGGGAATTGATCATTGTTTGGTATACTGATTCAGGCATATTGACATTTTATAGGCAATGATAAAGATCATGAATTCGATGATTCAGAAAACTATTTGCTAAAAGATTCGAAGGAAAATCTGCTCCATTCTTTTGCTATCTATAAGGTATCCTTACCTTCGTGATCGTTTGGCAAAGGAAGCCAAAGTTATAGGAATTGGTCTTAATTTATCAGCAAATTAATCATGAAAAGAGCACAATCAGAAGCACTCTATAAGAAAGCGTTAAATTATTTTCCCGGAGG
>CAYMMN010000103.1:0-9867 GCA_964391495.1 uncultured Flavobacteriales bacterium
ATTCATATGACGCTAACAACAAAAAAACAAATTATAAAAACCATAAAGAGAAAATAAAAAAACTGAAAGACGAACAACGAATATGTATAGAGTTGTTTTACCTTCAGGAAAAATCTTACAAAGAGGTTGCTGATCAAACGGGCCTTTCCATGCTGAATGTAAAAAGTCATATTCAAAATGGAAAACGTAATTTAAAAATCATTCTTGAACGAAAAGATGGACGATAAGCTGCATACCTTTCTGGACACCGGGCCTTGTCCCGATCACGAAACGCTTGTTCGTTACGCGAGAGATCTTTCTACTCCGGAAGAGGCCCGTGAAGTAGAGCTCCATCTTGCCGGCTGCCCGCTCTGCTCCGATGCTGTCGACGGTCTGATGATGATGGATTCCGAAACAGACTTGACTGCCGATATCGCCGAACTGCACGCACGTATTGATGCCGCGATCGTTGAAAAAGAAGCTCATGTTTTTTCCTTCCGTCCATACATGCGACTCGCGGCTTCGCTTGTTTTTCTATTTGTATCTGTTGGTGCGCTTTACCTCTTTCTCCGCTCTGAAAAAAATGATGAGTCAGGAAAAGCTATTGCGAATGCTCAACCACAAATGGATTCAATTTCTCCTTCAATGGTACCGGCAGCGGCGGAAAGCGATCAGAAAGCCATTGAAGGCAATGAATCAAAACCTGTTGTCGCGAACAATCTTAAGTCAAGTAAAGAAGTAAACGGAGTAAGTCAGGATGCATCAACGGCATCTGGATTTTCTTCTCTTGAAAAAAGTGCACTGCCGGCTCCGCCCGAGTTAAGTCGTTCCGTCAATGAAGGGGTACAATTGGAAGAAATTTCAGTGCGCGAAAAAAAAGGAATTGTTGATGCCAGAAACCTCTCGGATAACATGCAGCACATTCCGGAAACAAAAATTCCAAAACCTTCCGCAACTGTCGTAACAAAACAAGCGGACGAAGCGGCATCGACGCGCGAAGACGAGGCTCTTGATTCTAAATCTGTTCAAACAACGACCACAGGCTCTACAACATTCGATAATTCAAAGTCTAATGAACTGAAGTCGATCTCTGCTCCTGGTAAAGAAAGTGTATACAAAAAAAGGGAGGCGCTAAGTTCCAAAGATATCCGACAGGAAGATTTTAGCGATGCTATTCGTTACTACGATCAAGGCAAATATTCACGCGCGCTTTCTCTTTTCAACTCAATTGCCAAAAGCGATTCTCTGCGGGCCGATGATGCGAACTGGTACCAGGCAATGATTTATTTAAAGATGAATAAACCGGACAAGGCCCGCCCCCTTCTTCAATCGCTCGCCGCAAAAACTTGTCCTCGTCAGCAAAGCGCCGACTCTCTCCTCAAAACACTGAATTAATTTTCAGGATCAAAGTGGCCAGTAATACGGAATCAGCAACATCAGCACTGCCATCAATAATATTGTCAGGATTCCTCCGACTTTGAAAAAATCAATGAAGCGGTATTTTCCGGGACCATACACCAATATACAAGACGGCTCAAAGGGTGTTACCAGAGAAACAGATGCGCTCAACATCACCGCTATCGCGAATGTTCTTGGGTTCACTTCGAGGTGTCTTGCTGTTTCTATTGCGATTGGTAAAACCACAAGTGCGGCGGCTGCATTCGACATGGGCTGTGTTAAAAATACAGTGAGAATCACAAAGCCGGCCATAATCGCAAGTGTTCCGAATGGCTCCATCACATTCACAATATTCTGAGACAACCATGTCGCGGCCCCGGATTTTGTCATCGCCGTTCCGAACGCCGACATCCCACCGATCATAATCAACAGCTTCCAGTCTATGGTTTCGTAAGCGCGTTCGACGCTGACGGCTTTCATCAGCACCACAATCAACACACCCAAAATTAATGACGCGGAAAGAGGGAGAATATCACACGATCCCAAAATAATCGAAGCGATGAAAACAGCCAGCGTAAGAAACCCTTTTCTCTTTTTATATAACAATGGCCTGAAGTCATCAAGAATTACGATGTCTCGTGACGTTTTGAAATAATTGATCTTTTCAACAGGGCCCTGCACCAGTAAAATATCTCCGACACGCAAAATTACACTGCCAAGCTTTTCTCTTAGTGTTTGTCCTGATCTGTTGATCGCAAGAACAACAAGTCCGTATTTCTGGCGGAAGTTGGAGCTCTTCAAACTATTGTTGACGAATTCGGCTTGTGGTGTTACAAGAACTTCCGCGAGTTTTATTTTATCGCTTTGCAAAGAATAGTCCAGCAAACCATCCGCACGTATATCAATTCCTTCTGTTTCTTTGACGGCCATCAAATGATCAAGCTTGCCTTCTACAATCAAAATGTCGTCTGCTTCAATGGTGGTGGTGTTATCCGGAAGAAAATTGTGTCCGAGACGAATAACATTCAAAATCCGAAAACCCATTTTGCTGAGATTGGATCTGAATATTCCCTTTCCGATCATTGGTGAGTTTTTAGCAACGACAATTTCGCTAACATAAGCCCGCAGTCCGAACTCCGTCTCAAGGCTTTCGTCTTTGTTATCCGGCAAAATTCGTTTTGAAAAAATGGCCATGTATAAAAGTCCTACCCCAAACAATGCTATTCCAACCGGTAAAAACTCAAACATGTGCAAGGGTTCAATCCCTATCTTTTCAAGGTATCCGCTTACAGCAATGTTGGTCGACGTACCGATCAATGTACACGTCCCGCCCAGTATGGATGCATATGCTACCGGGATTAACACCTTCGAGGGACTTATTTTCATGTTTCTTGCAACCGCAATCACCGGCGCAAGAAATATCGCGGTTACAGTGGTGTTGTTCATGAACGCAGATGTAAGCCCGACCGCAAGCATGATGTAGACAATAATATATCCGGGATTAGATTTTGCAAGCGACAAAAGTCTTGCACCGATTATATCAAGAACCCCTGTTTGCTGAAGCGCTCCGCTGATTACAAAAATCGAAGCGAGAATTACAATGAAGTCGCTGCCAAATCCGGAAAAAGCTTCTTGTGGAGAAATTATTTTGGTTGCCATTAAAACAAACAGCATGCCCATCGTAACAACATCCACAGAAAATTTTTCTGTAGAAAAAAGTATAACCGTGAGGACTAGTAGTCCCAGTACAATTGCAATCTCCATCGAAAAGAAATTACGGGTTGCAACAACGATTCCGTCCGACTAACGTAGGGGTAAACGAAAATACACTTAGTAATGAAGAATAAAAAATAAAGAAGAAATTAAAATAAATAACCACAAAACTACTCCTTGCAAAAGAGGCCGAATTCCTACTTTTTTTATTGTCTTCATCGAAATTCCTGCGCCAATCAAAAAAAGCGTCACACTAAATGCTGTTTTTGAAATCTTTACAATTACCTCTGAAACTGAAGGTGGAATGTGCGTATACGTATTGATTAATGATGCCACAATAAAAAACAGAATAAACCAGGGGAGACTTGCCGCTGAACTTTGCTTTTTGAAAACAAAAGAAGTCAACAACGCAAGCGGAACGATCCACAATGCTCTTGCAAGCTTTACGGTTGTTGCGACCATCAGCGCTTCGTTTCCATAATTTGAAGCCGCACCAACTACGGAGCTTGTATCATGAATCGCGATCGCGGCCCAAACGCCGAATTGCTGTTGTGTCAAACCGAAATATGCTCCAATGGGAGGAAAAATAAATAACGCGATAGCGTTTAAAATAAATACCGTTCCAATTGAAACCGAGATGTCTTTTTCATCGGCTTGTACAACCTGGCTTACTGCCGCGATCGCGCTGCCTCCGCAAATCGCCGTGCCAACGGAAATGAGATATGAAATGATGCGCTCAACTTTTAATATTCTTCCAAGAAGAAATCCAAAACCCATGGCCGCAGATATTGTCAATACAGTAAAAACAAATCCGTCTTTCCCGGCATCCACAACTTTTGTAAAATTCATTCCAAAGCCCAATCCGACAATCGCGCCTTGCAATAAATACTTCGTAACGGATTTTGATTGTTTTGCAAATGGGTTACCAAAAACAATTCCGATCAACAAGCCAAGCATGAGCGCATAGCTCGCTGATAAAAAAAACACAAGAATAATGGCGAGCGAAACCCAAAATACCGGCTTGGCTGCCATTTCTTTCGTCCACCTGGTCTGTTCAGACATGCCTGCAATAACGTAATTCCGCACCAATATCGCACAATTTCCCCGCTTTTCCGCCACCCTGTTTTTTCTTACCTTTGAATACTCTACTCCTATTGATTATGTACGTACAACAGCTTTATACTAACTGCCTCGCGGAGGCCGCATATTATATTGAGTCCAATGGCGAAGCCGCTATTGTTGATCCAATTCGTGAAATCGAACCCTATCTGGAAATGGCCCGCCAGAGAGGAACCACGATTAAATATGTTTTTGAAACTCACTTTCATGCGGATTTTGTTTCCGGACATATTGATCTGGCAAAAGAAACCGGCGCGACAATCGTCTTCGGTCCGCTCGCGGAAACTCAGTATAAAACATACACGGCAAAAGACGGAGAAGAATTTCGTCTGGGAAACATTACTCTAAAAGCGATCCACACTCCCGGCCATACTCCGGAGTCAACCTGCTATTTGCTCTTTGATGAAAGCTATCAGGAATATTGCCTGTTCTCCGGCGACACTTTATTTGTTGGCGATGTTGGTCGCCCTGATCTTCTGGATGGAAAAATGAGTAAAGAGGAATTGGCCGGAATGATGTATGATTCTTTGAACAAAAAAATCAAACACCTTCCCGACGAAGTAATCGTGTATCCTGCTCACGGGCCCGGTTCTGCCTGTGGAAAAAACCTGGGCAAAGAAACCTGGAGTACAATCGGACATCAGAAGAAAACCAATTATGCCTTGCGCGAAATGCACAAAGACGAGTTTATCAAAGAGGTTACCGAAGGTCTTGTTGCTCCTCCCGCATACTTCTTCAGCGATGCACGTATCAACAAACAGGGATATGAAGCGATCGACGCAGTAATGAAGAAAAATCTTCGCCCGCTATCTGTTGACGCAGTTGAACTGGAAATACAAAACGGATCCCTTGTGCTTGACACCAGAAATCCGGATGCGTTCGAAAAAGGATTTATTCCTGGCGCAATCAACATTGGTCTCAATGGAATGTTTGCGGTGTGGGTAGGAACCGTTGTGGATATTCACGCTCCGCTTGTGTTGGTCTGTGATCCTGGCAAAGAAGAAGAAACCGTACAGCGTCTCGCGCGTGTCGGATATGAAAATGTGAGAGGATATATTCAGGGCGGAATGGAGTCCTGGGTAAGTGCCGGCAAAAAAAAAGACATTGTCAATTCGGTTTCTCCAAAGGTTTTCGCCGATAAGGTAAATGCAGGTGCCGCCGTACTTGACGTCAGAAAAATCACAGAAGCAGAGGCCGGTTATGTTCAGGGTGCAAATGTTTTACCCCTCGCCGATTTAAAAAACAGTATCTCCGCTCTTCCAAAAAACGAACCCCTGTACATTCATTGTGCCGGCGGCTACAGATCCATGATCGCAGCATCCATGATGAAGGCGGTTGGTTATACCAATGTAATTAATGTGTACGGTGGCTGGAGTCTGATTAAAGACGAAAATATTCCTGTTGCAACCGGTGCTGTGACAACAAAAAGCCTGTAGTACTATTTCCCTGTGGATCTCTCCCAACTCATCCAACAGCACTCATTGCTGATGCTTGACTTTCATGCTACCTGGTGTGAGCCCTGTAAATGGGCGGAGCCGGTGATTGAGGTTGTATTGAATCACTTCGATGAAAATATCTTTCTCGAAAAAATTGATATCGACGAACATCCCGCTCTCGCAAAAAGTTTTCATGTATTGAGTGTCCCGACTTTTGTTCTCTTGAAAAATGGAGAAGAAATCTGGCGCATGAGAGGTTTTGATATCGCCCCGAAAATGATCCGGGCTATTGAAGAAAAGCTACACCCCCAAACACACTAGTCTTATTTAACGCAAAGGCGCAAAGAGCGCAAAGTGTTTTGCTTTGCGTCCTTTGCGCCTTTGCGCGAAATAATTTGTTTGATTATCTCAATGTATATGATCCTGCACCACTCAGGTTGCCGTCAATATACACTTCGATAAGATATGTTCCGGGAGGGAACATCTTGTCTTGCTGCTCTTCGTAGTTCATGCAAACATTTTGCTTCGCTCCGGTATAATTGATCGTAGTCGTAGCCGCATACATGATTTCTTCGCCGGCAGATGTTTTGAACGAATTCGAACCGGTGCTGCGGTTACCAACAGATTTTCCACCCGGCTCTGTGATTTTCAGGTAAACTGTTTTGTCGCCCTGTTTCGCGATTTTGTTGTCCAGAACATCAAAACAAACGCTCAGTTTGTGTGTGCGTTTTGCCATCGCTGTTTCAACAAATTTACCGGAAGATTTGCGCTTGAAAGACTGAACCTTGATGTATTCTGTCTTCAACACAGATGCGGTCGCGACAGTTGTTTCGAGGTTCTTTGACAACGATTCAACATTGCTTGTAAGCTGTTCCTTCTCGGTAACCAATTGTTTGTTGGCCATAAGCAATGAGTCGATACGGCCAAGGTATTCGTCGCGCAGCATTTGGAGGTCCGCAAGCTGTTGTTTCAACTTGGTGTTCAGAGCTGCCATATTCTTTTCACGGGAGTTAATATCCTTGATCTTCTTAGCCTGCTCTTCGATCTTAGCCTGGGCTTCGTTCAGAAGGCTGTCAAGGTTTGCGGAAATGCCGCGGTATTTTTCCAGCTCAGCCTTCGTGTCAGAGAGTTCTTTTTCAACATTCACCCGCTCAACTACAAGCGTGTCCACCTTTTGTTCATATGTATTGATTGTGGTGGTGTGGTTGCGCCACTGGTAAATGTTCATGACGGCAGAGAGTAAAAATAATACAATCCAAAGGGTGCCTTTTCCCTTTTTTTGTTCTTGGTTTTGTGTTTCCATTTTTCCGCTTAGTTTTTTAGTGCGATGATTATAAAGAGCTAAAAGTAACGTGTTCGTTATCGTGCTTATTATAGGCAAAGCAAAAGTTATGAAACATGTTTTTCACAATCTTCATACGTTATTAACGTTTGTTGCCTTATAATTAGCCGTTTGAGCCGTCACTTACGGGAGAACATTGTGTAACTTTCAAAATTAAATTCATATTCTCTCCAATTTCCATCACAAGAGAGAAGAATAACATCGGCCTAGAGCAATCGCATGAGTAAGAAAATATACAAAGAGCAAATTAAAAGTCCGGTGCAATCCTATTTGCTGTCGGAAGTATTTAAGACGCTAAACGCACACCCGAACAAAACCTTCAACTACAAACAGCTTACAACCCATATCAAACCCGGCTTTCTCAATTTTATCCGTGAAACAATCGGAGGAGATGTACATGTCGAAGACCTTGCCGAAGAGTTGAAAAAGGAAATCCTCATCATCCTCCGCTCGCTGCTTGCAAAAGGTGATTTGCTGGAAGTTGAACGTGGAAAATACAAGCTCAAGCCTAAACATGCCTATACGGAAGGGATTATTGATATATCCGCCGGAGGCGCCGCTTATCTCCTCAGCGAAAATGACGAAGACGATATCTATATCGCTCCCCGAAATGTCAAGAATGCCCTTAATGGAGATCGTGTAAAGATCTATCTCTATGCAAGGCATAAAAACCAACGCCTCGAAGGAGAAGTGGTAGATATTATTGAGCGATCCAAAACAGAATTCGCCGGAAATGTTCAATTGCAGGGAAAGTTCGCCTTTGTGGTTCCGGACTCCCCGAAAATGCTCGTGGATATTTTCATCCCCCAGCATCTGATTGGCGAAGCACAACACGGACAAAAAGTAATCGCCGAAATCGTCGAGTGGCCACGTGGAACAAAAAATCCGGTTGGAAAAATTACAAAACTGTTAGGCTGGCCGGGAGATAACGATGTTGAAATGAATTCCATCCTCTCGGAATATGGCTTTCCGTTAGAGTTTCCGAGAAGAGTGGAGGAAGAGGCATCAAACATTCCGGTTGTTATCCCCAACGACGAAATCAAGCGCCGCAGGGATTTTCGCACTACGACAACCTTTACCATTGATCCTTATGACGCGAAGGACTTTGATGACGCGCTCTCCATAAAAAAACTTGAGAACGGGAACTGGGAAATTGGTGTCCACATCGCCGATGTTACACACTACATTCGTCCCTTTACTCAACTTGACAAAGAAGCTTATTTCCGCGGAACTTCGGTTTATCTTGTAGATCGCGTGATCCCCATGCTTCCGGAAAAATTGTCCAATGGCGTTTGCTCACTTCGCCCTAACGAAGACAAGCTGTGTTTCGCTGCTGTTTTTGAAATGGACGATAAAGCGCATGTACACAAGTCCTGGTTCGGGAAAACCATCATTCATTCCGACAAACGATTTGCATACGAAGACGCTCAGCTGGTAATCGAAACCGGTGAGGGTCCGCTCAAAGACGAAATTCTCGCGCTCAATGATCTCGCACAAAAACTCCGCGCGGAGAGATTCAAAAAAGGCGCTATCGCTTTTGAAAAAATGGAAGTCAAGTTTAAGCTTGACGAAAAAGGAAAACCGCTCGGTGTCTATCTGAAAGAAAGCAAAGAAGCAAACAAACTCATCGAAGAATTTATGCTTCTTGCTAACAGATCTGTCGCGGAGCTGATCGGAAAAAAACACATTGTTACCGCTCAGAAGAAAAAGAAAAAGGGTGATGAAGAATCAGAAAGCGTTTCTGTACAACGCCGCCCTTTTGTATACCGTATTCACGAAGGACCCGTTTCCGACAAGCTGCAAAACTTCGCAAAGTTCGCAAGTAAATGGGGATACAAATTAAAAATCGATAACGATAAGGAAATTTCTTCTTCGTTGAATGGGCTCATGAAAAGTCTGCATGGCAAAAAAGAACAAAACGTTCTTGAGCAGCTGGCCATCCGCACTATGTCAAAAGCGATCTATTCTACAGAAAACGTCGGACATTATGGACTGGCTTTTGATTTTTACACACACTTCACCTCTCCTATCCGTCGTTACCCCGACATGATGGTGCATCGTTTGCTTGAGGCTTATCTTACAAATAACCAAAACACAGACAAGGAGCTGCTGGAAGAACAGTGCAAGCACAGCACGCAAATGGAAATAAAGGCTTCTGAGGCTGAGCGCGCCTCCATCAAATACAAACAGGTGGAGTTTCTGCAGGATAAAATCGGAGAGGTCTTTGATGGTTTGATTTCCGGAGTGACAGAGTGGGGGCTCTTTGTCGAAATCATAGAAAATAAATGCGAGGGAATGGTTCGCCTTCGTGATCTTGATGATGATTTCTACGAGTTTGATGATACGAATTACTGCGTTATCGGCGCGAGAACAAAAAAGCGTTACACCATGGGCGACAATGTAAAAGTCCAGGTAATGCGCTGCGACCTCATCCGAAAACAAATCGATTTCAAAATGATTACCGGTGATGGTCCTGTAAGTATGCCTATCCCCGAACATCCGCCAAGGCGAAAAGGTTTTTCAGGAAGAGAAAAGAAAAAAGAAAAGCCAAAACAGAAATCAAAAAAGTGGCGCAAATAATTTGTGTTCTGATTTTCTAAACTACAAACACAAAATTAGATCCTTTTTAAACGCGAAATTTCTTCTTAGAGATTTCGCTTTTTTATTTTTCCTGTTAATATTTCCCAGAACATCACAAAATCAGAACCAAGACTCCAAAGGGGATAAGTAAAGGTTGCAGGTTTATTTTTTTCGATAAACAAATGACTCATCCACGCAAAACCATAACCTGCGATGGGCATCAGAATAAATGCTGTTCCCGATTGAAGGAAAATTCCATACAGAAAAAGTAAAATCACCAGAAAGGTCCCGAAGAAATGA
>CAYMMN010000104.1:0-9793 GCA_964391495.1 uncultured Flavobacteriales bacterium
CTGCAGGTGTTGTGAGTACCTCCTTCACTCCGAACAGCACACAATGGAGACTGGAAACCATTAATCTTAATCCATTTGCACTGAAACCAAATGTGCGTTTGATGTTTGAAAATACAAGCGACCGCGGAAACAATACCTACGTCGATGAAATCAACATTACCGGAACACTGGTAGGCGTTGATGAGGTCGAAGAAATTGAATTGGGTTTTGCTCTGTATCCAAATCCGAGTGCGGGAAATACGACTGTACAATTCCTGTTAAACAAAGGACAAGATGTTCAGCTAAATGTACTGGATGTAACCGGACGACTGCTAACATCCATGATTGATGAAGAACTGAACTCTGGTCTTCACGAATATCAAATTCCGGTGCACACTGCGGGAATCTATTTTGTTGATCTTGTTGCCGGTGGAAAACGTCACGTACGTAAACTGGTTATCTCAGAATAAATAGCCAAACGAGCCTTACAAAAAAGCCTCCCGAATTTGGGGGGCTTTTTTTGTATAAAAAAGCTGCTTTGAAGGAATACATGTGTCATAACAAAGGCTAAATCAGCCTGTTTTCAGGGGCTAAACTGAATTTATTTTTATCTTTGAGTTTCGGATTTCCGGCTTTCCTGCTACCGAAATCATCACCAAAAATTTATACTCTACCATGAATAAATCTTTGCTCGCACTATTCTTGTCATTAGCTATAAGCTGGGCAACGAAAGGGCAGGAATTAAAGTTGTGTGCTACAACAGAAGTTTATAATGAAACCGTACGCAAACATCCGGAAGTATTATTGCAACAACAGCAATTGAATCAATTCACCGCCAGGTATGAAGCGGATCATCAAAACCAACGTAATGCCGGCGGGGGAATCGCTTATGTCATTCCGGTTGTATTTCACATTGTTCACAATTATGGACAGGAAAACATCTCCGATGCACAGGTTTATGATGCAATCCGCGTGTTGAATGAAGATTACAGTAAACACAATGCTGACACGACAGTAATAGCTCCCGCCTTTCAAAGTATTGCTTCGAATTGCCAAATAGAATTTCGCCTGGCAACAAAAGATCCTCAGGGAAATTGTACGAACGGAATTGATCGCGTGGTGTCTCCTCTGACCATGAGCGCGGATGATGATGCAAAACTAAATCCATGGCCCTATCAGAATTATCTGAATATCTGGGTCATCAATTCTTTTGCAGGGCCAATGTCAGGAGCTGCGGCTTATGCCTATTATCCCGGCACAGCATTTCCAACCAATGTAGATGGTATTATTGCCTTGTACAGTTATGTCGGAAGTATCGGAGCAAGTACTGTTTTTAAATCCAGAGTTCTTAGTCATGAAGTCGGGCATTACCTGAACCTTGCACACGTTTGGGGAAGCACCAATTCTCCCGGTGTAGCTTGTGGTGATGATGGAGTTTCCGACACACCTGAAACAAAAGGATGGACCAGTTGCAATCCAAATGGATCCATCTGCAATCCTCCCATCATTGAGAATGTTCAAAATTACATGGAGTATTCCTATTGTGGTTGTATGTTTACTCTCGGACAGAAAACACGCATGCATGCCGCTTTGAATTCATCCGTTGGCATGCGCTCCAGTTTATGGACATTCACTAATCTTACCGCGACAGGTACGGATGGCTCTGCAGCTCAGGTTTGTGTTCCTACAACTGATTTTGGCGCTGATAATCTTAGTGTGTGTACGGGAACAACAGTGAATTTCCATGATCTCAGTTGGAATGGCGCTCCAACATCCTGGTCATGGAATTTCCCCGGTGGTACACCATCAACCTCAACCGATTCCTTTCCGGCTGTTGTTTACAATTCTCCCGGTGTTTATGATGTAACACTTACAGCTTCAAATTCGGCCGGGTCCAGCTCCTTTACCCGTACAGGATATATTCGTGTTGCCGGCAATCCTGCAATGAGTCCTCCTTACATGGAAAGTTTTGAGTTTGCAAATACATTCCCGGGAACGGATGGCTATGTTACAAATCCGGACAATGGGATTACATGGACAAGATTTACAAATGCCGCAAGTGCAGGAAGTGCATGTATCGGTATTAACAATTATACTAATACCAGTGGGCAAGTAGATAAATGGTTTATGCCTTCAATAGATTTTTCTAATGTCTCCGGACCTTACATGTATATTAAAGTCGCGAACGCTCAACGTTTCAGTTCATCGAATGATGAATTGCGTATTGCCGGTTCGGTAAATTGCGGTCGGACCTGGAATTATCGTTACACCAGATCCGGTGCCAGTTTATCTACTGTAGGAATTGTGAGCACTTCATTCACTCCGAATTCAACACAATGGAGAACGGATTTGATCAACTTACAACCCTTCGGACTCAAACCAAATGTTCGTTTGATGTTTGAAAATATCAGTGATGGTGGGAATAACACTTATATTGATGAGATTAATATCACAGGAACAATGGTCGGTGTTGATGAAATTGAAGAAATCGAATTGGGATTCGCCTTGTATCCGAACCCCGCAGTCGGAAACACGACTGTTCAATTTCTGTTAAAGGATGGACAAGATGTCGTGCTCAATGTGAGAGATGTTACAGGTCGATTGGTCAGTTCCTTGATCAATCAGGAATTAAATGGCGGGCTACATGAATATCAAATCCCGGTTCAATCCCCTGGCATTTACTTCGTTGATCTTATTGCCGGTGGAAAACGTCATGTCCGTAAACTGGTTATTGCTGATTAGAATTCCGAATCCACAGTTCGGTCTATCCAACCTGTCACTCACAATTCAACAAGGGGCAATAAATTATCCCTTTGATCAGTTTAAGAAGAAACCTTTAAAGAATCCGGTCGTATTTCATCAATAAAATTACGCTCAAAATTGGGCATCTCCTTTTTTTTTTGAAGATTTGCCCGTTCGTTTCAATATGCCTCTAATCCATCGGTTTTTTCTTCTTTCAGCCGCCCTTTTGCTGGCCTCATTTTCGAGAGCTCAGGAGGTTCCGGTTTATAAGAAAAATGCACTGATTTTGGATCTGACCCAATATGGGACTAATGAGCTGAATTTGAACTATGAACACTTTTTCTCCGTCCGCAGAAGCCTTGAATTAACGGCAGGATTGGTTTATGTAAACACTCCTTTGGCAGAATTCGGGAAAAGCTGGACGAATTCACACTATTTCGAAGAACATGGCTTTACAGCTCGTATCGCGTATAAATTGTATAAACCACAGGTAGAGGATTCGAAATGGAGAGATTATATCGCTCCCGGACTGGTGTACAAATATCTTTATTACAACAACCAATGGTTCGAGAACGAAACTTCAAATGCCAAAGGGGACAAATACACTGAAGCAATCTACCAGCGCAGATTCCGGCATAAATTCGGTTTAGAATTTGTGTGGGGAAAAGTTTACGAAATGAGTAAGTCTTTTGCCTTTGAGTTGTACTACGGAGTTGGCTTGCGAGGAACTCTTTCTTCCCGTACCGACATCCAGAAACAAGACACTGTAGGCGTTTCAAAAATCTATGATGTCAATTTTACTGATGAAAATTTTTATGTGCGACCCACACTTCGTGGTGGTGTAAAATTCCGTTTCTCCTTTTAATCCTGTACTTTTATTTTGCTGCTGTGCGCGTTGCATGGCATAATTCAACTCTCCTCTCTTCACCATTCACTCTTCACTTTAAATTTATCACATGGACACTCCTGAAATTCTTCTTATTGCAAGAAATTTATTAGCGGATCTTGCCGCAGGTAAATCCGGATCTGAAATCGCGAATTATTTTAGTCCTGCTATCCGTCAGATTGAATATCCAAACATGCTCAATGTTCATGGAGGAATTAGTGATATCAAAACCATCATCGACCGGGCAGATAAGGGAAAACAAATCGTCACCAGTCAGAGTTACGACATCCAGCGTGAATTCGTTTCCGGCAATACTGTCATCATAGAAGTTGTATGGAGAGGAACTTTCACCTTGCCTATTGGCAAAACACCTCCCGGCGAAGAAATCAAAGCTTTCTTCGCATTGTTCATGGAATTTGAAAACGGAAAAATTGTGGTTCAACGAAACTACGATTGCTTCGCGGAATTTTGAGAGTAAAGGGTGAATAGTGAATCGTGAAGAGATGATAGCTACTATTTACTCTTCACCATTCACTATTCACTATTCCTCAATGTGCTTCAAGCCAGTTTTCACCTGAACCTACTCCTACTTCAACAGGAACTTTCAAAGTCAGTGCGTGCTTCATGTGATTCTCGACCATCACTTTTAATTCGTCAAGTTCTGATTTGTGCGCGTCGAAGACCAATTCGTCATGTACCTGAAGCAACATTTTTGATTTCAAATTTCTTTTTTTGATTTCATCATGAATCCGGATCATGGCAATTTTTATCATGTCAGCCGCGCTGCCCTGGATTGGTGCATTGATCGCGTTCCGTTCTGCAAATCCTCTTACAGTTGCATTCGCGGAATTGATGTCACGCAAATAGCGTCGACGACCAAGGATGGTTTCTACATAACCTTTCTTCCTCGCGTTTTCAATGCTCATGTCCATGTATTCCTTGATTGCCGGATACTGCATGAAATAGTTATAAATAATTCCTTTTGCTTCCGTCCTTGAAATATTCAAACGATCCGCAAGACCAAAAGCGGAAATACCATAGATAATTCCGAAGTTCACCATCTTCGCGTTTCTGCGCATATCACCGGTGACTTCTTTAATAGGAACGTTATACACTTTGGATGCAGTCGCGGCATGAATATCTTCGCCACTGCGAAAAGCTTCCAGCATACCGGGATCTCCGCTGAGTTCAGCAATGATCCTCAATTCAATTTGAGAATAGTCGGCAGAAAGCAATGTATATTCACTGTTGCGGGGAATAAACGCTTTTCGAATTTCTCTTCCACGTTCAGTACGAATAGGAATGTTCTGCAGATTCGGATTGTCAGAACTCAGTCGGCCCGTAACAGCAACCACCTGATTGTACGAAGTATGAATTCTTCCTGTGGCCGGGTTAACAAGATCAGGTAAGACATCAACGTAGGTGTTTTTCAATTTCACCAGTTCGCGATAATCAAGAATACGGCGAACCATCGGATGTTTGTTTTCGAGTTTGCTCAAAACGTCTTCCGCAGTGGAATACTGACCGGTTTTGGTTTTCGTAGGTTTCTCAACAATTTTCAAATCTTCAAAAAGAACTTCACCTACCTGTTTGGGAGAAGAAACATTAAATTTCTTTCCTGCCATGTCCTGAATTTCTTTTTCAATTTTAGAAATATCTGTTTCCAGAACAGCAGAAAAATCACGAAGCGCTTTGATATCGATATTGATTCCCTCCGCTTCCATGTCTGCAAGCACAGGTACAAGCGGCATTTCAACTTCTTCAAATAATTTTGTTGTTCCGGTGGATTTTAATTTCGGCTCGAAAACCGTGTACAACTGATAAGTAACATCCGCGTCTTCCGCGGCATACTCCGCCACCTGTTCAACAGGAATATCCCGCATGTTCTTTTGCTCTTTTCCCTTCTTCCCGATCAGGCTTTCGATAGAAACCGGAGCATAATTCAAATACGTTTCCGCGAGGACATCCATGCTGTGACGCATTTCCGGACGAATCAGGAAATGAGCGATCATTGTGTCAAACAATACACCTTTCAATTCTACTCCATAACGTTTCAATATCGACAAATCGTATTTCAGATTCTGTGCAATCTTCGTGATTGAATCGTTGGAGAAAACAGGTTTGAATTCATCTACGATTGCCTGTGCTTCGAGATGATTCGCTGGCACTGAAACATAATAGCCTTCATGAGCAGCCCAGGAGAATGACATACCAACCAATTCAGCTTTGTATGCATCGAGTCCGGTTGTTTCAGTATCAAAACAAATATTTTTTTGATCGAGTAATTTCTTGATCAGTTCCTCCCGTTTCGCTTTTGTATCATATAAATGATAGGTATGTTTTACATCCGCGATAGTCTGATGAATCGCGTCTTCAGAGTGAGTCTCCTCAGGCTCGGTGATTACTTCCGGTTCTGCATCAAACAAATTACCCTGATTGCTTGCTGCTGATTTTTTCTTTGATGACGATGCTGGCGCTGAAGTTGTTGCTGCGGACGGTTTAGCTTCCTCTTGTGTCTGGTTACCGGTGAGTCCCAATTGCTCCGCCATTCTGCGAAATTCAAGCTCGGTAAACAGATCACGCAAGGCTTCGCGATTTGGTTCAACCGCTATCAGATCATCCAGTTTTTCCTTTACCGGTACATCTGTGATGATTGTTGCGAGACGTTTTGACTGAATCGCCTTATCTTTATTGTTCTCAACCTTCTCTTTTAATTTTCCTTTGAGCTGATCAGTATTCTCGAGAAGATTTTCAATAGAACCAAACTGTTTTACCAATTGCATCGCTGTCTTCTCTCCAACACCCGGGATTCCCGGAATATTGTCTACACTGTCGCCCATTAATCCCAGAATATCTTTTACCTGTTCTACCCTTTCAATCTCCCAGCGCTTACACACTTCAGCGATGCCCAGCACTTCCGCGCCATTCCCGGCACGAGCGGGCTTATAAATAAATGTATGCTCATCCACCAGTTGACCATAATCCTTATCGGGTGTCATCATGTAAGTATCGAAGCCTTCTTTCTCTGCCTTCAGAGCAAGTGTTCCGATGACATCATCCGCTTCAAATCCGTCCATCGCGATCACAGGAATATTGAAAGCTTCACATAATTTTACAACAACCGGAATGGAAGAAGCCAGATCTTCCGGGATTTCCTGACGATGTGCTTTGTACTCGGCAAATTCTTCGTGACGTGAAGTTGGAGCAGCCGTATCAAAAACAACGGCGATGTGTGTGGGCTTTTCTTTCTTCAGTACATCCAGCAATGTATTTGTAAAACCAAAAATTGCCGAGGTATTCTGACCCTTACTGTTGATCCTGTGATTGTTGCTGAATGCAAAATAGGCGCGATAAATCAATGCCATCGCGTCGAGTAAAAATAGTTTTTTAGGAGCTGCCATAACCTTCAAATAGGCTATGAAGATACTAAATTAGACGGATGGAAATGACGCTCTGAATTTGAAAATGATCAATTGTTAAAGGGTGGAAATTATTTCCCGCCATTGATCATACCGCCATTCTGATCGGAATTATCTTCCTTCATATCGTCATTTTTAATTCCCTTTTTCTTCTTCTGGCTGAATTCCATTTTACCGAAACGATAATCAAAGCTCACACGTGCGCCGAGGAAGAAAACTTTATTGTCGCTATCATACGAAAAATCATCTCCCTTGTAATTATTTTTGAAATGCATGTACCATGTTGCAAAATTGTCGAAACCGAAGGCGATCCCTCCTCTTTCATTCTTAAACTCCTTACGCGCACTCAGATTGTAATACCAAAAAGAAGTTGAGCTTCCCTGTACTGTAAACTTGGGCCCGTTGAAATTTCCAAAAGCCTGAATTCCCCATGTTTTTGTTATTTCATAGGAACCATACAGGCTCACATTGTAATTTATTCCGTCGTTCTGCAAATTCTCGGTCAACCCTGTACTCTTAACCTGGTAATAAAAAATATTAAAATTACTTCCCATGTAAATTTTCGATTTCCACATCACATTCAATCCAATGCTGGCACCTGTGCTGTAGTTTTTACCAATATTGTCATACGTGGAAACATACACATCATGTGTATCTACAAAACGAATTCCTTCAATCGCATTGTTCGTGAAGCGGTGATAGACAGATAAATTGATCGATCCGAATTTTTGAAACGAATTCCAGCCAAACTCAAAAGACTGACTTTTCTCCGCGCTCAGATTTGGATTTCCATAGGAAATATTGCTGACATCGCTTTGATTCACATAAGGATTCAGATAGGTAAGACCCGGTCTTTGTATCCGCTGAGTGTAACTCAGTTTTAAAGAAAATTTTGTCGGACGCGTAAATGAAACTGTCGCGGTAGGAATAAAGTTTTCATACGAATTGGTCACCGATGATGAACTTTGATTAAATCCTCCGTCAAGGTTAGTGTGTTCGTAACGTAAACCTCCCTTAATTCCCCATCTTTTCAATGTCGCTGAAAGCTGCATGTATCCTGCATAAATGGTTTGATCGTAATCAAACACATTACTTCTTGCAGTATCGTTCAAATAGGCATCAGCGATGTAATTGAAAGTTTTATAATTATAATCACTCTTTACTTTTCGAATAATATTTTTCGCGCCAACTTCCAGCAGCAATTCCTCCAGTAAAGGATGAGAATAATCCGCCTGGATAGTAAGTTCTTTGTTCCCGCTTTTGTTCAAACTGTTTTCAAGAATTGGAAACCTTGGCAAACTATCCAGCATTCTTGATATTTCGTACTCCGTATTTCGGTTACTGTTTGTAAGCTGTCCTGATAAGGTAAACTCCTGATTTGGTTTTTTCAATGACTGTTTCAAATCCAGTGTCGCATCATAATTCAATCCGTCAGTTTTTGTATCGTAATCCGTAGTAAATAATTTACGGTAAGGATTTCCATTGTAAGAAAAATAATTATCCGTAGTGCCTTCTGAAGAATTATTAAAATCATTTATACGAAGTGATCCGTTCAAATTCAATCGTTGAGTAAAATCATAATCCAGTGTCATCTGCCCGAATGGACCAAAACCGGTATTGTTATTATCTCCTTCCTGTTTCAGGGAAGAGTATTGTGTGGAACGCGTCGCCTTCAATTCACCTTTCCCTGCATATCCGAAGCCACCAAAGTTTAATCCTGTCCCCAATTTACCGGTACGGTAACTCAGATTTCCAAAAAGATTACTTGAACGTGTACCTGCACCGGCATTTATCATTCCGCTGAACCCGTGAATGTTTTTCTTTTTGGTGATGATGTTTATAATTCCTCCTGTTCCTTCAGCGTCATACTTCGCGCTTGGACTGGTAATAACTTCAACCTTTTCAATTTCATCAGCCGGAATCATTTTCATCGCATCCGCTACGCTTCCGGCGGTTAATGATGATGGTTTATTATTGATCAACACTTTTACATTTTGTGTTCCCTGTAACATCACATTTCCTTCAAGGTCGACCTGAACCATGGGAACTTTTCTCAAAACATCCGTCGCGTTCCCTCCTTTGGTCGTGATGTCTTTTTCAGCATTGTAAACGAGCTTATCAATTTTTGTTTCGATAAGTGCTTTCTCAGCCTCGATAGTTGTTTCCTTCAACAAATTTGTAGAAGGAGCCAATAAAATCTTCGGAATGTTTACAACAAGTTTCTTCTCCGAGATTTTAACCGAATCAATATTTTTTGTCCCATAACCCACAAAGGTGATGCTCAAATGATAAATACCATTTCTGAGATTTTTTAATTTAAAATCCCCTTGACCATCAGTGAGTACACCATCGATCGGTTTTTCACTGCCCTGTTCATACAAACCAACACTGGCAAACTCAACCGGTTTTTTAGTTAACGAATCCAGTAATGTTCCGGTGATTTTACCATCAAAAATTCTTTGCGGACCTCCGCCAAGATTAAGGCCGGGAATCTGGGCAATTATTGAGTTGCAGGCAAATACCAATGCTAGAAGAGTGAAGAAATACTGTCTCATAGTTTTTAAGGAAGGGCTTAAAGGTAAGGAGTCAATACCAAGGGAAAAAATATATTCACACGCTAAAGACCACTCTATTTTCGAGGAAATTATTAAAATTATTGTGTTTTGATGGCTACGCTCTATCTTTGAGCAATGTCCCCGAAGCATTACCCTGTGTTTTTTCTATTTGGAATCGTGCTGTTATTCTCCTGCAGTTCCAAACTTCATTT
>CAYMMN010000105.1:0-9792 GCA_964391495.1 uncultured Flavobacteriales bacterium
GCTCAATTCATTTCGCATCAAACGAATTCCGTTTTCAATCTCCTCCTTGCTTTTTCCGGCTTGCAGTAATCTTTCAGTTTTGTCAAGACTTTTTCGCATTTCAGAAATCCATAAGTCTTTCCGGAAATACAATTGACTCACCTCAGCTTCAGGTTCGAAGAAGTTTTTTTCGTATTCATTATTTCGGAATTGATTTACAGCCAATGCTTCGAATGCCCAACGAGAGGCCATAATGTCTCCAACAAAAGGGACTTCTTTTTGAGTGGTGATAACAGGATTCAGTTTTTCAAAACGAACAATTACACCACTCAACAGAATTTGTGGAATGATCAGGAAGGGTATGAGGATGTAAATCGTAACTACCGAATCCAATGCCGAAGAAATGTTCAGTCCGAGCAGATTTGCAAAACAGGAAGTAGTAAACAGCACGAGGAAATAAGTTCCCCACATATCGTGAATACCGAGAATCAAATTACCAATTACCAGAAACGAAACTGTTTGTATAGCGGAAAGGATGAAAAGCAAAGCGATTTTAGAGAACAGATAACTTTGCTTCGAAAGGTTCAGGAATTTTTCCCGTTGAAGTATTTTGCGGTCACGAATGATCTCTTCCGCACTCACGGATAAACCCAGGAAGAGGGAGACAATGACACAAATAAATAAGTAAGCCGGAATATTTGGATTGTCGCTGAAAAAATAATCGGACTCAGGTCGTTTGTATCGGAGAATAAAACCAAGAATGATCGCTAGCACCGGAGCCTCCAGCAAATTGATCATCAGGTATTGTGTATTACTCAGTTTGCTCAGATAATCGCGGGTAAAAAAGATTCTCCATTGTTTGAATGGTCCCGCTTTTTTATTTGTTTGTTCCGGCAAGGGAGGAACTTCTTCATTGAAACCATTCGAATTACCCTTTTCCTTATACAATGTGTTCCATTCTGTAGGCGTAACTTTTCTGTTTCGGGTTTGATTTCCGAATTCGTCAAGCTCCTTCAGTTCAACAATATTGAACAATTGTTCCGGATTAATATTTCCGCAGGCCGGACATTCTCCTTCCTCAGCATCCGCGAGGTTGGCCTGACGTTTGAAATAAATGAGAGAATCAGATGGATTGCCAAAGAATATCGGATAACCACCCACGTCAAGTAATAGTAACTTATCAAACATTCTGAAAATGTCAGAGCTTGGCTGGTGAATAACCACAAAAACCAATTTGCCTGTCAGCGCCAGTTGCTTCAACAGGTCCATCACATTTTCAGCATCTCTTGATGAAAGTCCGGAAGTTGGTTCATCCACAAAAAGGATTCCGGGTTCCCGCACAAGCTCAAGGGCGATGTTCAGTCGCTTCCGCTGACCACCACTGATTGTTTTATTCAAAGGATTTCCAACTTTCAAATCTTTGATTTCGGTCAAACCAAGAGATTCGAGCGTGTTCATCACTTTCATACTGATCTCAGAATCCGGAAGGTTGCCGTAGACCAGTTTAGTATTGTAAAATAAATTCTGAAAAACACTTAATTCTTCAATGAGCAGATCATCCTGTGGAATATTACCAATCACTCCTTCAAGATGAACAGGATCGGCATAAACGTCTGTACCATTGACGAGCAATGCGCCTGATGAAGGTTTCGCTGTGCCATTCAGTACACTCAGCAAAGTTGATTTTCCCGCACCACTGCCTCCCATGATTCCAACGAGTTGTCCTGACTGTGCCGTGAAATTCAAAGCATGCAACCCTTTCGCGCCACTTTTGAACTTGTATTCAAGTTCCTTGGCTTGCATGATAAGTCTGCTTTCTTCTTTTGTTTCAAGGAAAGGACGCAGTACATCGCTGTAATACAGCGGTTGGATTTTTTGTCCGCGCAATACTGCTCCCTGAGTAAATACTGATACTCTTTGTGGATCTACCGGTTGTCCGTTTACAGTGAGCGAATCTTTACCGGAATAACGGAGAATAAAAATTCCCGCGCGACGTAAATGCAAAAACCAGAGTGAACCTTCCAGATCATGGTGATGCAACTGAAGACAGTGGCGGACTTCAGGGTTTTTATCATGTTGAACCAAAAGAATCTGATGAGCATCCAGTTTGTTTGCAGAAGTCTGTGGTTCGGTAATCGCCATGCAATATGCATGATCATCCGGCTCAATCGTGAATACATTCGCTACTGTTTCCAGGAATTCACGTTCAGGCTCTGTGATTTCTTCGGGGGAGCTGTACATGAATTCAGCCAGACGAATAAAGACAATATATTTCTGACGGGTATTTAATTCTTTATTGATCTCAGTACAAATCCTGAGCGCTTTGACTGAACTAACTGCAAGCTTCTTTCTGACTTTTGTCGGATCCGCTACTCCTTCGAGCAGATGCAATTGTTCATCAAAAAGAGTGAGGTATTCCGGAATTCTTTGAAGACTGATTTGTTGTCTCAGAAAAGACTCAACAACGGACCGGCTTTGCTGCGTCAATCGTTCAAGACTGGCACCAATTGCAAACAATTGCATCAAAGCCCTTAATATTCGTTCAGACATAAAATGATCAGGATGTGATAAATAGTGAAGAGAAGAGTGGAGGTGCTTTTTCCTGGCCTTCCGGTCTCTCCATTCTGCAGCGTTGAAAGTAAAAATAAACTTTTAATAAGTCATAAAAAAAACCATGAACCTGAAGGTTCATGGTTTTTTCCTGAATCAGATGAACAGGAATGTTTTTGAAGGATAGCAGATTATTGAATCATTTCCGCTCTCACCTTGGTCACAGCAGCAGACAAACCGGCCATGGTAGGTTTTGTAAGGTCAGCTGGAGATTTCACAGCATCGAATGATTTTTTCAAAGTGATCAGCTGATCCTGCAAATTCTTTGAGCTTTGATATTTCTTTAATTCATCAAACAAGCTGATGAGGTTTTCGAGATACAATTTCTGATTGTAAATTTTCTCAAAAATACCGGCATTGGCTTTTGTCTGATCCTGATTTTTCATCAGTTCGATACTCAGGTACTGTACTTCCATGATGCTTCCTGCAAGTACATGTGCAGCAACTTCAAGACGGTGATTGCTGCGGAGATATGCATCGGTTTCAGAATAAGCACGGTCAATCATGGATACGAGAGAATCTTTGTTATCGGCATTTTCACGGAAACGTTGAGTGAAAGTGTCAAATGTCTCCTGCACGTTCAGCTTCTCTGATAATTTTCTTGTTGTTGAGTAGTACTCCAGCAGGTCCTGATTTTGTCCATAGAAAGCTGCATAAGCCATGTCAATACCGTATACACCGTAGTTGATCGCTTTCTTATAGGCAGTATTGTATTTCTCTTCGTTAGAAGGAGAATTCAACATTTCCTTATTGAAAGGAACATCATTCTGATAAATCGCGTTAATCATTTCCATTGGCGAAGGAAGATTGGCGATTGTGTAGAAGAATTTGAAGTCGAGAATTTCTTTTGATTTTTTAGTGGCTGAATCTTCTACCATTGTTGTTGAATCAGGCATTTGTGTTGATTCAGATTCAGACTTTTTAGGTTCATTGCTGCAAGAAGAAAAGAATAATAAGCCGGACAGGGCAATCGGGAAGAGTACCTTTTTCATGGATAGAGATTTGATGCAAAAATAATAATGAATGCCATATTTCAAAGTTTTTGAAGAATTTGGACTCATTTATCGTCCCTTGTCAGTCAGCTCATATTGTTCTCTTTTCATGCTTTATGATGGCGCAGGATACTATTCCTGCCCGCTTTTAACCTTCTATGACAATTCCGACAAGGAATTTCAGTTTTAATTAACTCATAATCTTCTGTTTTTCAATTCGAGATGAAAGCAATAGGGCTGATTTAATTGCCTCATTTCAGGTCTAAACAGGAAAAAGGAAGCAATTCTCGTATCTTTGTATACTTTATGACAATGCATCGACCGACCTTCGACGAAATATACATGGGACTGGCCAGGAATCTGGCAAATAAGTCTCACTGCGTGAAAATAAAAGTAGGAGCAGTACTTACTAAGGATACACGTATAGTTTCCCTTGGTTACAACGGCCCTCCGGCAGGAACTCACAATTGTGATCAGGAATGGCCCGAAACCGGATGCCCGCGTGACAGCAAAGGAAGTTGTTCTCTTGCCCTCCATGCTGAGCAAAATGCCATCCTGTACGCTTCAAAAAACGGAGTACCAATGGATGGGTCGACGCTCTATGTCACGCTATCCCCATGCCTTGCCTGTGCCAGGATTATCTTTACCATGGGAATTAAAAAAGTACTCTACCTTGAATCTTATGCTAATTATAAAGGCATTCAAAGTGATGAAGGTGTTGATTTTCTTCGCCGTTTTGGAGTAGAGGTAATTCATTATCAGCTTCCGGCAACGGTTTGAAATTAAAACCGGACAGGCCTTGTTAATTTCTCTTAAAAAGCCCGATTTATCTGCCTTCAGCCCAAAACATTTTTTGGCATTCGGAGTTTAAAGAACGTACAACATCGATTAAACCTTACGAATCTTATCATCTTCCGTGAATAAAATAAAACTCTGGTTACCCTTCGTTTTCGCGGCACTCCTTGCCGGTGGAATTTATATTGGCATGCGTCTCAACGAACCGTTCAAAAATAATCGTTCGCTTTTTTCTTTTCGGACAGGGCAGTTCAACAAACTGAATGATGTCATTAATTACATCAACAGTGAATACGTAGATACAGTCAATCAAAAAAAGCTGGTTGAGTCAACAATCGAAGATATGTTGCACCAACTGGATCCTCATTCAGCTTATATTCCTTCGGATGAATTACAGGCGATGAACGAACCACTTGAAGGCAACTTTGATGGTATCGGTGTTGAATTTCACATCCAGGAAGATACAATCATGGTAGTTTCCGCTGTAGCCGGTGGTCCGTCTGAACAACTCGGGATTCAACCAGGCGACAGAATTATCAAAGTGGATGGAAAAAATGTAGCCGGCATCAACATCACAAGCAATCAGGTGATGCAATCTCTCCGAGGCCCGAGTGGAACAAAAGTAAAGGTGACTATTTTCAGGAAAACGAACGGGCAGACAAGAGACTATCTCATCACGCGCGGAAAAATTCCAATTTATAGTGTGGACGTAGCTTACATGCTGAACAAAGAAACGGGATACATTAAAGTGAGTCATTTTGCTGATCGCACGTATGAAGAATATCTCGATGGATTTATGAAGCTGAAAGAAAAAGGAATGAAAAACCTTGTTCTTGATCTGCGCGGAAATCCGGGTGGATACCTGAAAACTGCGATACAAATCGCGGATGAATTTCTTCCGGACAAAAAACTTGTTGTGTATACTCAGGGAAGATCACGTCCGAAAGAACCATTCTATGCCAGCGAAAGAGGTTTCTTTGAAACCGGTGCCCTGGTGGTCATGATTGATGAAGGAAGTGCCTCCGCGAGTGAAATTGTAGCAGGAGCTTTGCAGGATTGGGATCGCGCCACACTTATCGGAAGAAGGTCTTTCGGTAAAGGACTGGTGCAGGAGCAAAGCGAGTTTCCCGATGGTTCTGCCATCCGTTTGACAATTGCCCGTTATTATACGCCTACCGGTAGATGTATTCAGAAATCCTACGAAGGTGGTTATGAAAATTACGAGAACGAACTTTACGAGAGATTGAAAAAAGGAGAGTTGCTTTCCTCCGACAGTATTCACTTTGCTGATTCTCTCAAATTCAAAACTCCTGGTGGTAAAATAGTGTATGGTGGCGGTGGTATCATGCCCGACGAATTTGTTGCAATGGACACTACAGGAAGTTCGACCTATTATGGGGATGTGAATAGCAAAGGATTAATCAATCAGTTTGCATACAATTACCTGGATAAAAACCGGGCTGATTTTGAAAAATACAAATCATTCGAAGCTTTTAATTCAGCATTCAATACGACTGATCAGATTTATAATCAGTTCCTGGAATTTGCCGCCAAGAGCGGCGTGCCGGTCGATGATAAAGGTTCACGCATTTCCGGTGGTATCATCCGTGTTCAGATCAAAGCGTTGATCGCAAGACAAATTTGGAAGAACGATGGCTTTTATCCTGTTGTTCATACACTGGATGTAGCGTTGAAAAAAGCTATTGACATGGTCGAGCACAAACAAGTGGCAGTCAAAGGTGATTGATGGTTTTCTTTCCTTCCGATATTTGACCGGAACAATGGTGAAAAGATTTTTTGCGCCCTTGCTTTTACTGTTGCTGATTCATGGCCAACACAACTGTCTTGCTCAGATTCCGTACCGTCTTCACGCACCCGAAGAATATATTACCGCCGGAGGTTTAATCGGCTTTAATATTGGCGGGAATATTCTGTACAAGCACAAATCCGGTTTATCACCTGATGAAATTTCCAGTCTGAATAACGCATCAATAAATGCTTTCGATCGTCCTGCCACACTTCGTTATAGTAGAACAGCAGCGCAGATAAGTGATGATCTTCTTTTTCTGGGTCTGGTGACTCCGACAACTTTATTTATCGGAAAAGAATTTCGTCATGATGATCTTGCTGTTTCTGTGATGGCCCTTGAGTCCATTCTGCTCACAGCTGCAGAAGTTCAGCTTGTGAAAGGATTGGTTAAGCGCAACCGTCCATTTGTCTACAATCCATCCGCTCCGATGTCTGAAAAGAGAAAACCGGATGCAACAGCGTCATTTTTCTCAGGGCATACTGCATTGACAGCAACAGCCGCTATGTATACAGCATCTGTTTACACCTCCACCCATCCCAACAACTCTCGTGATCCCTGGATTTGGGCAGGAGCAGCCGCACTGCCGATTGCAACAGGGTATTTTCGTTACAGAGCCGGTAAACATTTTCCTTCGGATGTTCTTGCCGGCCTTTTAATTGGCAGTTTGAATGGCATCCTGATACCACAATTGCATAAACGATGAAACTGACAGGATTAACCTGTTTTTTTTGTGCAAAAAATAAAACCCTAACTTTGCACTGTTTTACTATTTAAATCTACATATCATGTCATTCGAACTCCCAAAACTACCTTACGCATACAATGCGTTGGAACCGCATATTGATGCGCGCACGATGGAAATCCATCATACCAAACATCACCAGGCTTATGTTACCAATCTGAACAATGCTATTGCAGGAACAGATGCCGAGAAGATGTCCATTGAAGATATTTGTAAGAATATTTCCAAATACCCAATGCCTGTTCGTAACAACGGTGGTGGTCATTACAACCACAGTCTGTTCTGGACACTCATGAAGCAGGGCGGTGGCGGCACTCCGACAGGAGCTCTTGCTGAAGCCATTAATTCCGCATTTGGAAATTTTGAAGAACTGAAAACTAAATTCAATGCCGCAGGAACTACCCGTTTCGGAAGCGGCTGGGCATGGCTCACCGTTGGTGCCGATAAAAAACTGGTGGTAAGCTCTACACCAAATCAGGACAATCCCCTGATGGACATTGCCGAAGTAAAAGGCAGTCCGATCATGGCATTGGATGTTTGGGAACATGCTTATTATCTGAACTATCAAAATCGTCGCCCTGATTATATCGCGGCATGGTGGAATCTTGTCAATTGGGATGAAGTTTCCCGATTGTATGCAGCTGCAATCAAATAAGTAGCTGACCTCTTCTTTGTACAAAGCCCGGGTATGCCTGCATATCCGGGCTTTGTTTCAATTTTTTGCCGTAACCTTTTCGCTTCGTATCTTGCCCCTCATGGAATCATTCGGGACGGATAAAATCAGTGCGCATCCGAATTTATATTATTTAAGAGCATACAACTTCGCTGTTGTTATTCCAATGGCGAATGAAGAACCTGATTTTTTCCCATTTGTTGAAGCCCTCACACAAGTGTTGAATTTTTTGCAATCGGGTAAAGTCTATTTTGTGGTCGATGAAGTCTCAAAGGATAAAACGAGAGATTTGTGTACCGCGCTTTCCGAAAAAGATTCTCGATTCGTGACAGTCTGGGCTCCCGAAAATAAAAATGTTGTAGACGCCTACATTCGCGGATATCGTGAAGCGTGTCCGCATCATGATTTTGTAATTGAAATGGATGCCGGATTATCTCATGACCCACGGGCCATACCCATGTTCCTGAGAGTACTTAATGAAGGTAATGAATGTGCTTTTGGAAGTCGCTTCATGAATGGTGGTTCCATCTGGCAATCCTCTTTCAAAAGAATATTTCTTTCCCGGATGGGAACGATTTTGTCAAATATTCTTTTGGGTTCACGCATGAAAGACATGACATCCGGATTCCAGGGATTTCACAGTTCTGTTGTGAAGGAACTTCTTGCTTATCCTTTAAAGTCAAAGGCTCATTTTTATCAGACAGAAGTCCGTTATTTACTTCGTAAAAAAAGATATATTGAAGTTCCAATTCACTACAGAGCACCTTCCCCAAGTGTCTCTCAGAAGGCAATCCTGAATTCGATTCAGGTGCTTTGGTTTTATTTTATTCA
Source organism: uncultured Flavobacteriales bacterium (assembly GCA_964391495.1). Classification (GTDB taxonomy): domain Bacteria; phylum Bacteroidota; class Bacteroidia; order AKYH767-A; family 2013-40CM-41-45; genus JADKJP01. Next base: position 8,433 of record CAYMMN010000105.1, read on the forward strand.
ACGCCTGACTTTTCAGGCCAAATCTCTTTGAGTTCATGATGGATACTGCTTTGGTAATCACTTCAATCGCCGCTTCCGGGCATCCGGTTCTGAATGCGTATGCTTCCCATTGTAAAAAAGCCGGCATTCCTTTTTACATGATTGGTGACAAAGCTTCTCCTTCTGATTTTAATCTGGAGGGCTGTGATTTTTACAGCCTCGAACGCCAGCGTCAGCTTGATTTATCCATTGTTAAACTTTTACCCGAAAAACACTACGGAAGAAAAAATATTGGATACCTCCTTGCAATTCGCAATGGCGCAAAACAAATTCTTGAAACAGATGATGACAATTATGCGCATCCCGAGTTCTGGGCGGAAAGAAACAGAATTGTGCCCGCCCACCCGCTTCGGGAAAAAGGATGGGTAAATGTCTATGAATACTACACAAAGGCTCGGATCTGGCCAAGAGGATTTGCGCTGGAAAAATTGCAGGATGCATTGCCGCTGCTCAGCGAATTCAAAATCAACGATTGTGATTGCCCTATTCAGCAGGGATTAGCCAATGAAAACCCTGATGTGGACGCGATTTATCGTCTGATCCTTCCATTGCCTTTGAATTTTGAAGGGGATGCTAAAATCGCCTTGGGAAATAAAACCTGGTGCCCCTTTAACAGCCAAAATACCACCTGGTTCAAAGATGCTTTTCCATTAATGTATCTGCCTTCATATTGCAGCTTCCGGATGACCGATATTTGGAGAAGTTTTATCGCACAGCGTATCGCCTGGGAAAATAACTGGAGCATTCTTTTTCATCCTGCAACCGTTTGGCAGGAAAGGAATATGCACAACCTGATGAGGGATTTTGCTGATGAAATTTCAGGTTATACCAACAACCTCCGCATCGCCGAAACTCTCGAAAAGCTGGATCTGAAATCCGGACTCAATAATCTCGGTGGAAATTTGCACCGGTGTTATGAAGCCATGGTCGGACTAAACCTTGTTGACGCGAAAGAAATTCCTCTGGTGGAAGCCTGGCTCAGGGATCTGGGACAATAAACACACTGTTTTATATTTTATTTTTCAATTGACGGAACCTGTTTTGCGATTCTGCGTTAAGCGCGATCTTTTCGATTTTTTTTGTTTCTGACAGCCAAAAAAACAATCATTTGGTTCAGCAACATATCGGCTTTCTTACACGTAAATATATCTGCAAATCAGTTGAATGATTGAATTCTTTCAGTCTTGCAATAAATGAAATGCTTCTCTCGTTAACCAGAACCATGTCATCCCAAGTCAAACGTACCTTAATGTTTTTCCTGAAAATAACAGGAATGGTTTTGATTGGATTTGTTTCCCTTGGACTGATCATCGGTTTTTTT
>CAYMMN010000106.1:0-9591 GCA_964391495.1 uncultured Flavobacteriales bacterium
TCACAGGAATTGGAATACACTTGGAGATTTCCAACTCTGTTAACTGTCATACTTGCCGGACTTGTATATCCACAAGAATTTGTGATTACAATGGTTTGGGAGTCATTCAAAAAGATACCGGAACAATCACGGTAAATACTTAAGTAGATGGTGTATTGATTTCCGCCATTGCATACATATCGGATTTCACCTCCCATTGCATGCGAGGCAAATGAATCCTGAACAATGAAAACAAACAGGATCTGGATTAAATAGAATAAGTTCTTGCTTTTCAAGGATGGGGGTTTTATAACCCCTAAGGTAAGTGAATATTTTCGCCCTCAACAAATCTTAAGACTGAGCACAGAGAATTTAACAATTTGCAGTATACTGCTCAGTCCTTCACACACCTCACCGACAACCCATACGCTTCATAATTAAAAGCAACCCGAGCCAGACCATTGTTGTGCCATAGCGAACAATAATATGCGGCTGTCCCCGGATTGTATTCTACAGAACTCCACCAATAACCATAATCAAACATATTCATTGATGTTCCCGTGTTCAAACGATAACCTCCCGGCAAACCGGTGAAGCCTCCTGTATTATCGGCGTTTACATTCGGATCGGTCCAATGGATGATTCCTGCCTCTTTCATTTTTCCACCCGCTGCACTTGCGCCACCAAAATTGCTCAACAGAACAATCCATTCATTGTCGCTGGGTGTGTGCCATCCCGAGGGACAAACATTTCTTGCATCCACAACAGTGAACCAGTTGTAAAGTTTCCCATAAGGGTTTTCAAATTGCGGATCGTTGTTGTAATAAGACCATGCTCCCGTAGTAAGCACGCTCCACTGGTTGTTGTTGCTGATATTGGGAATGGTGTCGCCATTTGAATAGAGCGAAGTGTTCAGATTTTCTGCCATCCATTCCTGGTTGCCAACGATAATGCTGGCGTAAAAATGTCCTTCAAGATCACTGACACCGGCACCTTGAGTAAATAAACTTCCGGGAGCAATGGTGTAGGTAACACTGTCAATTTCGGAAATTGGAATTTGTAAAACCGAACCGTCAGTTTTGTGGATGTTCATCGTGGATTGCCCGAATACCTGCACAACAAAAACAAGCAGAAAAGGCAGGATGAAATGTTTCATCTGAAGATGATTGATAGTATTGATTTAATTGACGAGAATCCTTTTCGAAATAAAATTGTTTCCGGTGCTGATTTTACAAAGATAAATTCCGGCGCTCACAATATTCCTGTTTGCATCTAAACCATCCCATACAAGATTATTCATTCCACCTGATTGATTGTCTGCCTTCAATTGACGAACCTTCTTCCCGTGTATGTCCATGATGTCAACAATCACTTTACTGTTTTTCATCAATTGATATTGAATGGTAAACGGACCTTTGCCGGGATTTGGATAAACGGTGACGTCTTTCAATAATTCAATTTCAGAAATACCATACAGAATACCTTTGTAATTGTAATTTCCAATATTCGATTCCGGCCAGGCAAGTGTGGTACCATCTGTTTTGTTCAACCTCATTGTATCGCCTGAAACAAGGATACTCCGAATATCCGTCAGTGCATATTGCACATGACTTCCATCTTTAAAATTGATATAAATATTCTGAGCGCGGTTAACGGGAATGGCCAGACAGAAAAACAAGACAAGCACAAAAGCCTTCTTTATCTTTTTCATGAGCAAATATGTAAGCAATAAAAGCATGGATTTCCCCGGTCTTGAATCGTTGCAAGTATAGACCTGAAATCTGTATTTAATTTGTAGAAAAGAAGGGTTTTCATGTATGCTCATTAATGTCCATCCTGATTCTCAATTGGGAAATTTCAAAGAAAACGAATGTTTGTCGTCCTTTCCATTATCGTTGAATGAAAATCTTAAAGGAATAGAACGTGCCGGAACGTGAAACCCTGAGCCAGTAAATACCGGCAGGTAAGTTTTCAGGATTCATCTTTTTCCCGTCCATAGAATACAACTCTCCCTTACAATTTTCAGCCAGAATTACGGATGAATTCACAATGGTGTAGAAGTCGCCCGGGCGAACTGATGCTTCTTCCAAACCTGTTTCTTTCGCTTTTACATAAGTCGCGAAAATCAAATCCATATTGAATGGGTACGTTCCGCTTGGATCGATCAGATACATATCGCCGCCCATATATGTATTACCGGCATCAGCCTGTACTCCGTAGGGATCAGGAATTCCATTTCCCGGAACAAAAAAGATGGTGTAGACAGATCCACTCGTCACATTACAATTCACTACAAAAGGAAGTAAACAATTTCCGGAAGGACAAGAGACGTTCACCGGACTTGAATACAAAACATTTCCGCCTATTCCGGCACCTTCAATAATTTCAAGAGTTCCCAATCCGGAAATAAAATTGAAAAACCCAATGTCAACTCTGTCGAGGTTACCACTTAATCCTGCTGTAAACGTCTGGTACCATGAATATCCCGGCAATGTCCTCGCACTGATTCCAGCGGTATAAACTGTGTCGTACTGATCACGGACAGATTGAGAATGAGCAGAGGTAAGTGTGAGGGCGAATAGGAGTCCAAGGACGTATTTCATTGTGGAAGAAATTTACCGCTAAAATAATTCCCGCAAACCTAATTGAGAATTGAATGCACAAAAATTAGTGTGTTTACTGACAAAAATCATAAACCCATCTCTGCGCTCTTTGCGTCTTTGCGTGAAAATGTTTCGCGCAAAGACGCAAAGGACGCAAAGATCTATTGTACAATGAACCGACCCTTACTTCGGAGAAAGGGAGAATTTACAAGCACCTGGTAAATTCCTTTTGCAAACTGAGAAATATCAACTTTCGTTTCTTGTATTGAAGTCACATTTTTTAGAAAAACAATTCTCCCTGCTTCATCAAATATTTTTAACTCACCGGGATGAGTCGCTTTGATTTGGATGTTTTCGGATGCAGGGTTTGGATAAATGATTAAGTGTTGAAGCTTTTCAATCGAATTCATTCCTAACGCAATGCAATATGCATCGCTTGAAGGAAGAACGGTGATGCAATAGGTGGAAGATGAACTTCCATAATATGGACAATGATCATCGCTCACGGTAGCATCAAAACAGTGAGGTGTTGTACTCACGTCACTTGAATTGGGTGTCCATGAAAATAGGGCATTTTGAAGTGGAGCACCGGAAGTTGTCAGAACTCCTCCGGTTATCGAAGTATCCCACGTGATACTGGTATGGTTAGCTGAATCAGGATCAAAAGAATTGATTGAGAAATTCAATGGAATGCCGGGACATGCATTGGTTGAATAATTCGGAGTTCCATTTATTCCGGTCAACAAAGGATTGGTATTTGAACAATATGTGATATAGAGGTCAACATCTCTTTCAATCTGGCCGATCAGAATTCCGTTCCGGAACTCACTTACAAGGACTGCATAAACGGTTACATCAGTATTGGTCGGTGTCATGCACATCAACCCGCTCAAAGAATCAAAGCTCACAGGTGGGTTGGAAATTAGCGGTTGCGTAGCGGAGTAACCTGAAATATATTGGACAGTAGTATCGATTCCGGTCAGTGGTGTAATTAACTGATATGCTAAAGAGTCACCATCTGAATCAATAGCTGCATGGGTTATACACATCGGTTCGCCGACACAGATGGAAAGCTTAGGAGGATGAATGAATTGAGGTCCCGAATTCAATCCACTAGTGGTGTTATTGATTAATAGATAGGTGAAAAGATCATCTGTTCCGAGACTGCCGATCGTTGTAATTGCAGCGCTCCTTGCAGACTCCGCATGACTGATTATCCAGTCGGAACATGGCGTAGGAAGTGTTACAATGCCCTGATACACCCATGTTTCAATTCCTTCATTAATTCCTCCTGTGCAAATGCTTTGCGCACTCGGACATAAGGGTAGGATCTGTTCTGGCGAAGACGAAATCGGGGAGAGCATTCCATAAGCTGCAGGTGAACAGGAGGAGGAGATTAGTAAATCAATTGTAGGCGGTGCTACATAGCCACGGCAGTTCCTGTAAAATGTATATGTAATCTGGTAACGATTGCTATCCAGATAAACATAAGTCATTTCTGCTCCTGCTGCATGGGAAGCAGACGCTTTTTTTATTGTCTGAAATACGAAAGCATTAAAAAAAATTAGAAAGACAATTAAAATCCGGTTCATGATAAATATTGATTTAATGTGAAACACAATTCTTTCTTTGCGCTCTTTGCGTCTTTGCGTGAAAATGTTTCGCGCAAAGACGCAAAGGACGCAAAGATCTATTGTACAATGAACCGACCCTTACTTCGGAGAAAGGGAGAATTTACAAGCACCTGGTAAATTCCTTTTGCATATAGAGATACATCAACTTTCGTTTCTTCATTCGCAATCACATTTTTTTGAAAAACAATTCTTCCTGCTTCATCAAATATTTTTAACTCACCCGGATGAGTCGCTTTGATTTGGAGATTATCGCTTGCAGGATTTGGATAAATAACTAAGTGTTGGAGATTTTCAATCGAGTTCATTCCAAGGGAGAGACAAAACGGATCTGAAGAGGGGAGAACAGTGATGCAGAAAGTTCTGGAGCTTGTTCCAAAGTATGGACAATGATCGTCAATTACACTTGCACTGAAACAATGCGGAACTGTTCCCACATCAAGTGAAGATGGAGTCCAGATGAATTGTGCGGAGTCGCGATGATTACCGAACACATTAAAATTCGCTGAAGGGATGCCGCCATCCCATGACAATACGGTTAAATCAGCAGCATCGTTATCCATCGTGTACATATAAAAACCAACTGTAATGTTAGGACAAGCGATGATATTTGATCCAGGTGTTCCGTTGACACCGGTAATCAGTGGTACCGAATTGTTACAATTGTTGATGGTTAACTGAACATCTCTTTCTGTTTCTCCAATCAGCACCCCGTTTCTGTATTCGCTTACAAGAATTGCGAAAACCGACACATCTGATTGTGTAGGAAACATACACATCACTCCGGTTGTAGAATTGAAGGTCACAGAAGGACTTGATATTAAAGGTTGGGTAGCAGTATAACCCGACAGATAAGTCACCGTTTGTCCGGGTCCGGTCAGAGGTGTGATGAGTGAATACACCAGCGAATCACCTTCTAAATCATAAGCTGAATTGGTATAACAAAAGGATTGACCAACACAGGCAAACGGAACAGGTAGACTGCCAAAAAATGGAGAGTTGTTACAAAGGCCGTTGGTGTTGTTGAGCAATGAATAGACATATTGATTGTCGCTGCCGGAGCCCGTTATCGTGGTGATCGCTGCGTTTCTGGAAATCTCCGCATGAGCGAATGTGAAATCAGCACACTCTCCGGGGAGCGTAACAATACCCTGATATTCCCACCTCTCAATACCTGTGTAGGCTCCGCCATTACAGGTTGTTAATTCAGTAGGACAAACAGTAGAAATCTGAATGGGAAACGGACTGACAGGATTAAGCATGAGAGTGTCTGCGGCAAAACAAGAAGATGTAACATCAATCGGCATCTGAGCAGGAGCAGGAATTCCAACACAGTCCCTGTAAAAATACATGGTGATACGGTATTGGTTATTCCCAATACACTCATAATTTATTTCCGCGCCCATCGCATGACTTGCGCGAGACTGCTGACTAATTAATAAAAGTATACAGGAAAGAAAAGTAAGGATACCATTTTTCATGTCGAAGGGGCTTAGGTATCAGAAAGATATAAAATCTTTGGGCCCTTTGCCTTTTAATGGGGAGAAATTTCGCGCAAAGACGCAAAGGGCGCAAAGTTGGAGGCATAAAAAAACCCTCCCGGCAGTCATCATCCGGAAGGGCTATACTATAGCAAGCGTTAATATTATCAGCTACCGCAGGCCTCGCAGGCTTCAGGGTTATCCAGACTGCAGGCCATTTGTTCGAAGGCTTCTTCTTTACTTACGTTTAACACATTCGCAGCATCCACAGCATCCTGATTTTGTTTCAGGAAGCTTTGATCAACAGTAAACTTGATCGCATCAGCTGCAGACTTGGAACGGAGATAATACATTCCTGTTTTCAGCCCTTTTTTCCAGGCATAAAAATGCATAGAAGTGAGCTTCGCGAAATTGGCATCCTGGATGAACAGGTTCAATGACTGGCTCTGACAGATGTAAGCACCGCGATCAGCGGCCATATCAATGAGAGAACGTTGTTTGATTTCCCAAACTGTACGGTAAATCTCTTTCAACTCTTCCGGAATTTCCGGGATGTTCTGAATAGAACCATTCGCGGCGATGATCTTGTTTTTCATGTTCTCGTTCCAGAGATTCAGCTTCACAAGATCTTTCAGCAAATGTTTGTTCACGATCGGGAATTCTCCGCTCAGTACACGGCGTGAATAAATGTTTGATGTATAAGGTTCGAAACATTCATTGTTGCCAAGAATCTGTGATGTACTTGCAGTTGGCATCGGAGCAAGCAATAATGAATTGCGAACACCATATTTTTTCACTTCCTCTTTCAATACATCCCATTCCCAACGTGGAGATGGAGTAACGTTCCACATGTCGTACTGGAAAATTCCCTGGGAAACAGGAGAACCTTCGTACGTCTCATACGGACCGTCTTTTTTCGAAAGATCTTTCGAAGCAGTCATGGCCGCGTAGTAAATGGTTTCGTGGATCTCTTTGTTGAGTTCACGCGCGCCGTCGCTGTCGAATGGCATACGCAGAAGGATAAACGTATCCGCGAGTCCCTGTACACCTATACCGATCGGACGGTGACGCATGTTGCTGCGACGGGCAGCTTCAACAGGATAATAATTGATATCAATAACCTTGTTCAGATTTTTGGTGATCACATACGTGATCTCAAACAAACGCTGATGATCAAATTTTCCATTGATCACAAAACGAGGCAGAGCGATAGAAGCAAGGTTGCAAACCGCTATTTCGTCAGGTGAAGTGTATTCAAGAATTTCTGTACACAGATTTGAACTCTTGATCGTTCCCAGGTTTTTCTGGTTGCTCTTTTCATTACATGCGTCTTTGTAAAGCATGTATGGTGTTCCTGTTTCGATTTGTGATTCAAGGATGGCAAACCAGAGTTCCTGTGCAGGAACGGTTCTGCGTGCACGTCCTTCGTTTTCGTAACGGGTATAGAGTTCACGGAATTTTTCTCCATAGCACTCATCGAGTCCCGGAGCTTCATTCGGACAGAACAAACTCCATTCGCCGTTCGCTTCCACACGCTCCATGAAGAGGTCGGAAATCCAAAGCGCGTAGAACAGATCGCGTGCGCGAAGTTCTTCTTTACCGTGATTTTTCTTCAATTCAAGAAAATCAAAAATATCGGCATGCCATGGTTCGAGATAAATGGCGAAGGAACCTTTGCGTTTACCACCACCCTGATCAACGTAACGTGCTGTATCGTTGAATACACGCAACATTGGGACGATTCCGTTAGAAGTACCGTTAGTACCACGGATATAGGAACCGGTTGCGCGGATGTTGTGCATGCTCAGACCTATACCACCGGCAGACTGAGAAATTTTCGCGCAGTTTTTAAGAGTATTGTAGATACCGTCGATACTGTCGTCTTCCATTTGTAAAAGGAAGCAGGAGCTCAACTGTGGTTTTGGTGTGCCTGCATTGAAGAGGGTAGGAGTGGCATGTGTGAACCAGCGTTCACTCATCAGGTTGTATGTTTCCACTACAGACTCCAGATCATTTTTGTGAATACCCACAGCCACACGAATGATCATGTGTTGCGGACGTTCCGCCACTTTACCATAAAGTTTCAGGAGGTAGGATTTCTCCAGTGTTTTGAAACCAAAGTAATCGTAACCGAAATCACGGTCGTAAATAATCGTGGAATCCAGCAGATCGCGGTTCTTCCAGATGATATCGAAAACGTCCTCGGCCAGCAAAGGAGCTTTTTTTCCTGTATGCGGGTCGATATATTCGTAAAGATCCTTCATGGTTTCGCTGAAGGATTTCTTGGTATTCTTGTGCAGGTTACTTACCGCGATACGTGCGGCAAGCAATGCGTAGTCGGGATGACGAACGGTCATCGAAGCCGCAATTTCCGCAGCCAGGTTGTCCAGCTGAGTTGTTGTAACCCCGTCATAGATTCCTTCGATGACTTTCTGAGCCACAGAAAACGTGTCTACGTGTTCTGATAAGCCATAAGCCAGTTTCTGGATACGTGCTGTTACTTTGTCAAATTTAACGGCTTCCTTCCGGCCGTCGCGTTTCATTACGAACATGTGTGGTGGGTGGTTTTGTTTAGGTTGTTCTTCGGAAAAGTATTGGAGTAAAATGTCTTTGCGTTCTTTGCGTCTTTGCGCGAAATTCTTTCACGCAAAGACGCAAAGAACGCAGAGGGATTAAAAGTCTTCGTCTAATTTGAATACATTTTCTTCCTTCTGTGTACCTACAGAAGCTTTCTTGTATTCGCTCACGCGTTTTTCAAAGAAATTGGTTTTGCCCTGCAGCGAAATCATTTCCATGAAATCGAAAGGATTTGTGCTGTTGTAAACTTTGCTGCAACCAAGTGACACGAGTAAGCGGTCAGCGACAAACTCGATGTACTGACACATCATCTTCGCGTTCATCCCGATCAAAGAAACCGGTAATGCGTCTGTCACGAATTCATGTTCCAGCGCTACCGCGTCGGTAATGATACTTGTAACGTGTTCTTTGCTCAGTTTATTTTCGAGCATATCGTAAAGCAGGCAGGCGAAATCGCAGTGCATACCTTCGTCACGTGAAATAAATTCATTGCTGGTGCTCAGTCCGGGCATCAGTCCGCGTTTCTTTAACCAGAAGATGGAGCAGAAGGAACCGGAGAAGAAAATACCTTCCACAGCAGCGAACGCTATCAGACGTTCAGCAAAGGAACCGTTGCCAATCCAACGCAAAGCCCATTCAGCTTTCTTTGTCACGCAAGGAATCGTATCAATCGCCTGCAGGAGACGGTTCTTTTCAACGTTGTCTTTGATATAAGTATCGATCAACAATGAATACATCTCACTGTGGATGTTTTCCATCATGATCTGAAAACCGTAAAAACAACGGGCTTCCGGAAGTTGTACTTCTTTCATGAAGTTCACCGCCAGGTTTTCATTCACAATACCATCGCTGGCAGCAAAGAAAGCAAGCACGTGTTTGATAAAATGACGCTCTCCGTCATTCAAACGGTCCCAGTCTTTCTGATCAGCATGAAGATCGATCTCTTCCGCCGTCCAAAAGCTTTGCTCCGCTTTTTTGTACATCTCCCAAATCTTTGGGTATTTGATAGGAAACAGGACGAACCTGTCTTTGTTCTCTTCTAAAAGGATTTCTTTCTTCATTTCGTGCTAAAAAGGACTTATTTTAAATTATTTCGTTTTGGTTAGAGGTGACGATTCCCTGTCTCTCCAAAAAGCCAAAACGTGAATTGACCGGATTGAAGAGAATCATTGCTCTGATTCCTTAAATGCTTGCTGAATTCTAAGGTTGATACTCTTCCTTAGTGCTGAACAAAAATTCTTTTTTCTTAATTGATGTGCAATAGACAAGTGGATTTTTTTTCGACAATTATGCACCGTACTTTGTTTAAAAATGACACTT
>CAYMMN010000107.1:0-9578 GCA_964391495.1 uncultured Flavobacteriales bacterium
AGTGACCGATGCTGGAGCCGTCTCCACCAACGCCGCGATCGCTGTCGTGCTGATTTTTTTATCTCCCTTTTCAAGCAGCTTGTAAATCGCCTTTAAATAATTTTCTTCAGTGAGTGAATGCATAACGATATTTTGTACCGGATGAATTGTATCCTATTGAATATTTTTAGGATTAACTGATATAAAATTTAGGTAAATCTAAAAAATAATTTTTAATACCAGAAAATAATTAAGAGTATTCATTTGATGAGGACAGGCCCGGAAATTGATTTATCGAGTCTATTGAAATCTTAAAATGCTGATTGTCAGGCACAGTATTTCCGCTGAATTGTATTAAATTTGATGCCGCATGGGAGTATACAAGAGTCTTTTAAAGCCGTTTTTTTTTCTTTTTGACCCGGAGAAAATCCATCATTTTGTTGTTGGAAGCCTTCGTTTTCTTGGACAGATCCCAGGGATGAAATCCATCTTGCGAAGGTTGTTTGTTAAAGAAGATGTCCGACTGGAGCGAAATATTTTTTCAATTCGCTTTCCAAATCCGATTGGACTGGCAGCAGGGTTTGATAAAGACGCGAAACTGATTCCTGAACTGGCCTGTCTGGGATTTGGGTTTATTGAAGTTGGTACAGTGACTCCAAAACCTCAGCCTGGAAATCCAAAACCACGCATGTTTCGATTGAAGACTGATGCGGGTATTATCAACAGGATGGGCTTCAACAATGAAGGGGTAGAGGCCATGGTTCGCAGATTGAAAAACCGTCCTGCGAATGTGATTGTTGGTGGAAATATTGGGAAAAATAAGTCAACACCGAATGAGCAGGCTATCCAGGATTATGATTTTTGTTTCCGGGCTTTGTTTCCATACGTAGACTATTTTGTCGTAAATGTAAGTTCTCCCAATACACCTGATTTACGTTCACTGCAAGAGAAAGAACCACTCATGGCTCTGTTGAGTCATCTCCAAAAACTCAATGCTCAATTAAGTACCGGATCCGCTGGAACAAATCCTGATAAAAATCTCCAAAGAAAACCTTTGCTTTTAAAAATTGCACCGGATTTGACCAATGCACAATTGGATGAAATTATTGAGGTAACGTTGGAAACCAAACTCGATGGTATCATCGCTACCAACACAACCATTTCCAGAAATGGATTGAAAACTGATGCGTCCGTAATTCAAAAAATCGGAGCGGGTGGATTGAGTGGAAAGCCATTGACAGCAAGATCTACCGAGGTCATACGATATCTTGCAGAAAAGTCTGAAGGACGTTATAAAATCATTGGAGTAGGAGGAATTCATTCTCCTGAAGATGCCCTTGAAAAGCTTGATGCGGGAGCTTCACTGATTCAATTGTATACTGGTTTTATCTATGAAGGACCCGGTCTGGCAAAGAAGATTTCGGAAGCACTTCTGAACGCGTCAAACTAGCACATGTCTGTATGATATTCTCAGACAAATGAAATGTGATTGTATTGCTTATTCACTCTTCGCTTTTTCAGAAAGATGCTTCAAAACTTTTGCTTCAAGGAAGAAAATAATTTCTTCCGCGATATTTTTCGTCTGGTCACCGGTACGCTCTAGTTTTCGGATGGAGGATACGATGTGTAATGCCTGACTTATTTTGTCAGGATGTGACTTTATGTATTCTTCAATGACGGTATTTGCATTTCCGTTGATTTCATCAAGAGTATCATCTTTCTTGAAAACTCCACGTGCAAGCTTAGCGTCTTCCGCATCAAATGCCCTTTGTACATCAGTTAACATTTCTATAGCCACGTCATACATTTCTTCCAAACGGGTGACTTTTAATAATTCAGCGTCGAAGGGAGTTTCTGTTTCGATGACATAACGGGATATTCCGTCTGCAATATCACCGATCCGCTCCAGGTTGGAGTTGATTTTCAAAACAGCCAGGACAAAACGCAAATCAATCGCTACCGGATTGAATAAAGCGAAAATGTTTTCGCAATCCTTGTCAATTTTTAATTCAAGAGCATTGACTCTTTTTTCATTGAAGTTAACTTCTCTTGCCAATGCATTGTCCATATTGAGGAATGCTGACTTCGCCTTTCTCAATTGAGAAATCACAAGGTCAAACATTTCTACCTTCTCATCCTTCAGCCTTTTCAGCTCAACATCTAAATGTGTCATAAATTATTGTGGTTGTAATGGGATAAATTTACATTTTCTTTTTCGAAAGAGCAGGGATAAAAGATCTTCTTATCCAAATCTTCCGGTTACATAACTCTGAGTTCGTGGATCAGCGGGATTGGTAAAGATTACAGGAGTATCGTCAAATTCGATCAGGTCTCCCAGGTAAAAGAACGCGGTTTTGTCGCTCACACGTCCTGCCTGTTGCATATTGTGTGTGACAATGATAATGGTGTATTTACTTTTTAATTCATAAATCAATTCTTCAATTTTTGAAGTTGAAATAGGGTCCAACGCAGATGCGGGTTCATCCATCAATAATACTGAAGGTTCATTCGCCAAAGCTCTTGCGATACACAAACGTTGTTGCTGTCCACCCGATAATTCAAAAGCTGATTTTTTTAATTTGTCTTTTACTTCTTCCCAAAGAGCAGCCTGGCGTAAGGATGTTTCTACACGTTCTTCAATAAATGTTTTATGTTCAACACCATTCACGCGCAAACCATAGGCAACATTCTCGAAAATGCTTTTTGGAAAAGGATTTGGTTTTTGGAATACCATTCCAACCTTTTTACGAAGTTCATCAATCCGCATCCCGATTGATTTTTTATAAATGTCTTTTCCATCCAGTAAAATATCGCCTTCTATTCTTACATTTTCAATAAGATCATTCATCCTATTGAAAAGGCGGAGATAGGTTGATTTTCCACAACCAGATGGTCCAATGAGGGCTGTTACTGTATTTTCCTGAATTGACATTGTAATTCCCTTCAGGGCATGAAATTCACCGTAATAGAGATGAACGTTTTTACTTTCAATTTTATTCATAGCAGGATTGTTCGAAGGCAATTTTTAGTTCATTTTTACTTTGTTTCCAAGATATCTTCTCAACGCGTTTGCAAGCAAATTTAATATCAATACAAAGAGTACCAATACCAAAGCTGTTCCGTAAGCCATATCTCTGGATTCTTCCACTTTTGTTCCGCTTGTGGAAATTACATACAAATGATAGGGGAGTGCCATCACCTGATCGAAAATAGATGTCGGTAATTTCGGCAAGAAGTAAGCTGCAACAGTAAAAAGTATTGGCGCCGTTTCCCCTGAAACACGACCGATGGACAAAATTAATCCGGTGATGATGTTCGGCATCGCGATGGGCAAAACAACTTTGCGTATTGTCTGGAGTTTTGTTGCTCCTAAAGCATAGCTTCCATCGCGGAAACTATCATTCACTGCAAGTAATGCTTCTTCTGTTACACGGATGACAACCGGAAGAGCAAGCAGCCCTAATGTAAGGGAACCAGCAATAATTGAATCACCGAAGTTAAGGGTTTTGACAAACAAAGACATTCCAAACAATCCAAATACGATGGATGGAATACCCGCGAGATTGTTAGTCATCAATTTCATGAATCTCTTGAATTTTGATTCATTGGTATATTCATGAATATAAATTCCGGCTAATACACCTATAGGAAATGCAAAGAGCATGGAGCCTGTGACCAGACACAGAGTTCCGATAATCGCAGGATATATACCACCTTTGGTCATCCCGTCCTCAGGCATTTTCGTCAGGAAATCCCAGTTGAGCATGTGCCAGCCTCTGACAAAAATAAATTCCAGGATCCAAAACAGAATTCCAAGAACAAGAATGCTCAATATTCTGAACGTCCAGAAGGCTATATTTTCTTTAGTTTGTTTAGTCATATGCCGACTTATTTCTTAAATTTTCTTTTAGCTGAAATTTTTTCAACCCAGATATTGATGACCAGGGTTAAGATGAATAAAATACATCCAAGTGCGAATAGCGCCTGATAGTGAACACCACCCTGTGGGGCTTCACCAAGTTCTGCAGCAATTGTCGCTGGAATGGTTCTGACAGGTTGTAAAAGTGAATGTGGCATTACTGCAGCATTACCTGTTACCATCAATACTGCCATGGTTTCACCAATCGCTCTGCCAATTCCCAGGATTGCAGCAGCAGAAATTCCCGACATAGAATAAGGCAATACAACACGATGAATGGTTTGCCACCTGTTTGCTCCCAAAGCAAGAGAAGCTTCTTTCATACTGCGTGGTGTATTTCGAATGGCATCTTCAGAAACAGTAATAATTGTTGGAAGTGCCATGATACCTAATACAATTGATCCTGCCAGTGCAGTTTCACCAACTGGTAAGTTGAACACATCATGAATCAGTGGTACAATGACAATAAGGCCAAAAAAGCCGTATACAACGGAGGGGATTCCGGCCAATAATTCAATGATTGGTTTTAAAACTTTTCTAACCCTTTCATTTGCAACTTCAGCCATATAAATAGCTGTGGCAATACCAATCGGCAGAGCAAATAAGATCGCGAAAATGGAAACGAGTAAGGTTCCCAGAATCAAAGGTGAGACTCCAAGCTGAACAGCCGGTTCCGCAGTTGGGAACCATTCTTTTCCGAAAAGAAAATCCGGAATATTATTCTTGTCAACTTTTACCAGCTTTCCTTTAAGGTCGCTTGCAAGGTACTTGTCTGTATAAACAGCAAGTAAATTGGGAATACTGTCAACTAATGTGTTTAGTTTTTCCGGCAGGTATTCGAAATTTTCTCCAATTTCTTCCTCTGAAAAGTATGCTGTCAGATCGTTGATTGTGAAAAGCAAAATCGTATCATTCTTTCCGCCAAGATCTTTCCAATTGGTTATCTGTTGGTCGAAAATATGTTTGATTTGAGTCGCAGTGAGATGTTCAACCGGATTGTTTTTGTTGACAACAATGACATTGTGGTTTTCAAGGGGAGATGTGGTAAACAAACCAAGCCCTTCTCTGAACAGGAAGATAACAATTAGAAGAACTGTGATGGTTGTCAGTGAACCGCTCATGAGCAGTAGACCTTCAATGAACTTCTCTGTAAATCTTTTGAAAAAATGTTTCACTTTGCTTTGTGTTAATCTTGTTGTAACAATTCATTCACAACTTTTGTTTGCTTACACAAACAGCAGTGGTAAAAAATTACCACCGCTGTTTCAAAATTCAAGGGTATGAATTTTGATTTTCAGGAATGTGCCCTAAAACCCAACTTATTTCAGAGAAATATAACCAACTTTATTTACCAGCTCTTGTCCTTCGGCACCCAGAACGAAATCAATGAATGGTTTTACACTTGCTTCTTTGGAAGTAGGATAGTAAAAATACAAAGGACGAACGATTGGGTAAGTTTTATTTTTGGCCGCTTCAACAGAGGAGTTGACATAAGTTTTTCCCTGGTTGTAAGAGACTGCTACATCTTTTACTTCTTTGGTTACATACGCAAGACCGACATATCCGATTGCGCCTTTGGTTTGGCTAACAGATTGTATGATCGCACCGGTTGCCGGCATATTCAAAACAGATGAAGCGTAATTTTTACGGTTCATTACATGTTCTTTAAAGAACTCATAAGTACCGGAACTGGTCTCACGGGAGTAAACAATGATTTGAAGATCATCTCCGCCCACTTCTTTCCAGTTTTTAATTTTTCCGGTAAAAATTCCTTCCAATTGTTCACGGGTCAGTTTTCCTACTTTGTTGGATGGATTAACGATAACTGATAAAGCATCATTCGCGATGATTACTTCCTTGAATGCACGACCTGCGTCCTGCAGTTTCATTCGCTCATCCATTTTAATTTTACGCGATGACATCGCGATATCTGTAGAGTTGTCGAGCAATGCGGAGATTCCAACACCACTTCCACCGCCAACAACAGTCACACTTTTTCCTGCATTCTTTTTCATGAAAGTTTCCGCCTCTTTTTGTGCTAAAGGCAATACAGTGTCACTGCCTTTGATCACTATTTTCTGAGCGGAGAGGGTTGCAGTAATCCCTAGGGTTAATGCAAATACAATTAGTTTTTTCATTTTATTTTTGATTAGATACTTCTGTTTTGTTAGTTGAATTGGTTGAAATTACTATTTAGAATTTAACCTGCATTCTTAAAGTGAATACATTGTCTTTTAAATCTTTTGTATAACCGGAAAGACTGTTGCTGGTCTCATTGGTCACAAGATCATAGTATGCGGTAAGCTTTACATTTGCATCCCAACGGTAAGCAAGGCCAAGTCCTACTGTAGTATATTTGAGATCAGTTGAATTAGTCTTTATTGCATTTGAAGTTACTGACTTACCAATTGCATCTCCTTCAATTTCTGTATTCGGATCATACCAGTCGTATTTCACAATTGCCTGGAACCTTGATTGAGCGATGTTCTGCAGGAAGTAAAAATAAGCTCCGCTAAATTTGCGTTTGTAAATGTCAGTGGTAACGGGAAGGTTGGAGTTTATACTTTTTGTACTTCCTGTGTTACCTGTTCCAGAAGGCTGATCGCCCTGGATATATTCAGCTCTCAGTGTGGTCAAACCAGCCGCCCAATCTACGCTGAATTGGAAGTCAGCACCGTAGTACATTCTTTCAGTGAAATTCCGTGTGTTGATGTTAACTGATTTTACATCGTCTTTTTTGCTTTCAATTACATAGCCTTTTACACCATTGGAATCAACCCCGAATTTGTAAACATTGACAGTATCAATTCTGTAACCACCGGCATAGTAGGAGAATCCAAGGCCGTATTTAATTTTCTCAGACTTTGTTGTGCGGTTCATTCCAAGGTGGGCAATAAAGTCTTTCTTTTTATCAAAATCACTAACATCAGCACCAACACCCGGAGCACCATTACCATTAAACCAACCCGCATCGAGTTTCAACCAATTCCAATTGGAAGATTTTGGACCCTGGATACTCAGCATAGCTCCGAGATCACGTTCACCGGGGAAAATCAATTGAGACATTCTTCCACGCTCAGGGCTTTCTCTGAGGCTTGAGGAATAAACAATTTCATAACCGAATGGACGATTTTGCATACCCGCAGTTACCGAGAACCAACCTGACCAAGGATCGGTGAATTTTCCGTAAGCATCTTTAATTGCCAGTCCTTTTTCGGTTACATCAAATTGAAGAACATACTGAGAAGTTGAAATTCCTTTATCATTAACCGGGGCATCATATTGAGCCTTTAAACGTCCACGACGGATCATAAAACGTTTATCATTTCCGGCTCCAAAAGCTCCACCGTTATAAGCAGCGGCACCTGTTGAATCACCGTACTGAAATTGAGTTTGGATATACCCACTCAATTTGATCCGTTTCAAAACATCAAGTTCTGACCGGATAACGGCTACGTGGTTGGTTAAAGTGTCCAATGGATTCACTTCTGAATCCTGGGCAAAAGTCCCGGTTGCGATCAAATTGGCGACCAGAAAAATGATTTTAGTAAGCTTCTGTTTCATGAGTGATTGGTTCATTTATTTAGGCTCAAAGGACGCAAGTGTAAATTATTGCAATATGGCTTCAATATTAAGCGAATGTTAAATGTGAACAGATAGTATCCATTGTGTTAAGGGCAAACTCTTCAAAGAATTTAATTAAATACTTGAATATCAATATAAAGCGAAAATCCTCCCGTTTTTGACATTAATGGTTTCACATTATGGCTAGTAGAATGAAACACGCAAAGTAATTTCCTTGAATTGTAGTGTCAAATTGAAAATCGGTAACCAAGGCCTTTCTGAGTTTGAATATAATTCTCACCCAGTTTCCGACGAAGTCTTAGAATGTGAACATCAATTGTTCTGTCATTGGCTGTGAAATTTCTGGACCAGACTTTTTGGAAGATTTCCTCCCTGCTGAAAAGTTTGCCTGGCTGAGAAGCAAGAAGATGGAGTAATTCGAATTCTTTTCGTGATACTGAAATTTGCTGATGATTTATATATACGGAATATGATTCCCTGTCAATGTAAAAATGCGAACGGCTTTCCATTTTTGACTGCAGTGAAATGGAATTTCTATTTGCACCGATACGAGTATAAATTCTACGAATCAATGCTTCCGTTTTAATTGGCCTGGGGATGAAATCATCTGCACCTGAATTGAAAGCAGCTACTTCCGTTTTTTCATCCAGTTTTTCTGATAAAATGAGAATACGGCTGTGTTTAAATTCAGAAGTGGACCGCAGGGAATGACAAAGTTCAAAACAAGCCAGATCCTTTTGAAGTGTATCCAGAAGAATTACGTCAGGTATATTCTTAGTGATAGCCTCTGAGATTCTGGAATATTCCTGAATCCAGTGAACCATAAATCCTGAATCCTGCAGGGATTTATCAAGACTTGAAATATCTGATTTCTGAGGTGCAACGAGAAGTACACTATAAGCGGGCCTGGATTGATATTGCATGATCAAGCCTTTTGGATTAGTTCTTTTATCATTCCAAGCAGAATGGCCGGTCGGATGGGCTTGGTAATGAAATGATCTCCTCCTGCGTCAATAGCGTTCATGGTGGTGTATTCATCTGAATCAGCAGTCAGAAACAAAATTGGAATGTCTTTGATCAAGTCATCATGTTTGATAATTCTACAGGCTTCAATACCTGAAATTCCAGGCATCCGGATGTCCATGATAATTAAATCAGGATGATTCTTTTCAGTAGATGCAATAGCTTCCACACCTGAATTAGCTGTAAATACGATGTAATTTTCCTTCTTGAGATTGTATGAAAGTATTTCTACAATATCCGGCTCATCATCTACAACAAGTACTTTCAAAGGAGTTTCCATTTTCATTTTATTTCAAAAGTACCTGCATGACATGATCAGGGTATTACTCGTATGTGAACATAGTGTTAACGTTTTCGGGCAGTTCGTTTAGTATCTGCGATGGTTTCCCGATTGGAAGTCATTAAAAAGGGTACAAGGAGTCAGGTCATTGGACATTTTCAATGATACGCGAATACCGGCTGATAATCCCGGACCCTGAAAGCATTGTCCAGACCAGAAGGCTGAAGTAGTTCTATGAATAAGTCGGCAAATTCGCTTTCGAAATTGTTATCCTGAAAGAATGATCCATTGTTTCCGGAAAAGCTGTTTGACATCACCAGCAATCTGACGCCCTGACCATGCTCTGAAATTTGTATGTCAAGTAGAGAATAGATTCCAGACAAATCTGATTCCTTAACTGCGCGTAACAAGCCCCGGTCAGGATCATTCGTCTGCAGAAAGAATTTCATCTTGTTCATCACAGTAATGCAGGATTTGTAGACTTCTGCTTCAGGGCTGTTGTATACGAATATTTTCATTTTTTTTTAGGTAAAGGAACAGACTCAATGTTGAGAAATAATTATTCCTGCATTAACGCTTAATAAAATTGCATGTATTTTCGTTTATAGATTGAAGTCTTTTAGAATAAGCATAAATAGCAGTGTTTCAAATAGATAGATTGAGTTTCAGGTATATTTGATTAAGGAACAGGATGGCAGCAAAGCGAAGTGTTTTAAAAAAAATCATGTGGATCATCGCGCTGATCCTGTTAGTTGTTGTCGCTGTTCTGGGGAGTGTGATTTATAAGAAGAT
>CAYMMN010000108.1:0-9478 GCA_964391495.1 uncultured Flavobacteriales bacterium
ATAGAATATGTATTGCTGCGGCAGTTTGTAGAAATCCCTCACAGATTTTTCCTTTACTGCATCCGGTTTCACTGCGAAATGTTTGCTGAACGCGTTGTAAACTACACTGATATTTTTTGAGTTGATTTTTAATATATCGGTAATCCTTTTTTGTTCGTATTCTGAAACAGTAATCACATGCCTGGCCTTGCGAATAGAAGCGGGAACTATAAATTTTCTATACACCCGACCGAGTTGCTGGTACCAGTTGTATGTCGCTGAACGTACATTTCTTTCCAGGAAGATAACGTCGTGCAGTGTTACGACAGTTGTTCCCGGATATAACAATGGAGCTGTATTGCTTGTGCAATGCAAAAGGTCCAGTTTGTATTTATTTGCATAGTAAGGAAGAAAAATCTGTTCCCAGTCGGCATAGGTAACTCCGGGTACTTCAATTATTTTGAAATTCTCTGTTTCTTTTAAACAGGAAGTGTCTTCTCCTTTTTTTACAAAAATGAAATACAAGTTTTCTTTATCTGTAAGCTGTAATGCTTTGATCAGCTCCAGAACAACGATATCCATTCCATGCTTTTTGGTACGGAAAATTCGTTGTGCTTCAATTCCTATTCTCATTTGCTTATTGTATGTTGTGTGGTGTATGAATAAATTTTGTTGATGCTTGTTTGGAAGTCAGCATAGCCTGGAGCATTCCAAAAAAAGCAGAAGGAAGTTTGTAGATCAGAATAAACAGGTCTTTAAATTTGAGGTCCTTATTTACCGCGAAACTCAATGCAAAAACTACCAGAATGAGATTGAGAACAGACCAGTAAAAAATATTTCCAGGAATGAAATAGGTGATGATCGGGAAAATAATACTCAGTCCCAGACTGACAACTCGTGGCAGTAAGGCGAACTGAAGTACTTTGTTGAAATAATCGTAGTTGCTATTTTTAAATAATTCGCGAATGGCATTACCGGTATTTTTCCTTAGAAAAAATAATTGTGCATAGGTCCATCGGCGGCGCTGATTCACATAAACATCGTGTTTCGATACTTTTTCATCTTCAACCAGAATGTCTTCCGCGTATTCTATTGTTACTTTATTTTTTAGAATTCTTAATTCCATTTCTTTATCAAATCCTGAAATCACATTCATATTTTTCATGATCTGTCTGAAAAATTTCATGTCGATAATCATACCCGATCCGATCAAACTTGCAGAGAGGCCAAGTTTGCGTTGACCTTTCCGGAAGATGTGATTGTTGATGATTTCACTTAAAGCGTCCAACCTGGAGAGAGAATTGTGTTCATTTTTTGCGATTCGTTTTGCCTGAACAACTTTAACGTCTCCCTGGAGATAGGCGTTTGAAAGCATCAGGAAGTCAGTGCTCACGCAATTGTCCGCATCCAGGATAATACATGCATCGAAGTTGTGATTGCATTGATCAAGATATTTTTGAATTGATCTGGCTTTGTTTCTTGCCGGATCCCTGGAGATTTCAAATGCCTCAGCGCCGAGTGAACGAATTGCTGCCAGAGTTGAGGGTTGAAAATCATCAGCAAGGACTGCACAATGAAAGAGGTTGTGCGGATAATCAAGATTTACGACGTGTTCAACACTTTTTAAAATGACTGCATCTTCCTTGTAACCCGGAATCAAGATCAGGAAGGACTTTGGTGATTGTTCATTCGGAACCGGATACTCTGTGTAATCATCCAATGCACCGGCGATGGAGAAGACAAACAGGTACAGGGAATTCCCCAGAAGTACGATCAGCAGTAGGCCGAAAATGACTGATAAAAGCATGTTTATTAATTATTGAGCAAAGAAAAGCCCAAAATCAGCGATTTTCGGGCTTTTTCGATGAATGAGCTTATTTGGACGATGAAATCCCGACAAATCCTGATGATTTAATCGACAAAATTCCGGAAGGCTCCTCTGATAGTCGCAAGGCTGTTTTTATACCTGCCGGATAATGCTTCGATTAAAATGTTTTTAGGAAAAGCGATAAAAAAGTAGAAGGAAATGGAAATCAGTTTTTCAATGTTTTTGAAATTTCTTCTGGCAAACAGTATTCTGTTTTTGGCCATATAATATGCTTTCAAAGGAGATAATTTGCCTACAGAAGTGGATTCCTTATGCAGGATATGTGAAAGTCCGTTGAAATAAATTGAGAATCCCGCACGCTTAGCCATTTCACAGAAGTCGTATTCTTCATAGTACAAGAAGTATCGTGATTCCATCAATCCGATTTTTTGGAATACTTCTCTTTTGATGAGCATACATGCTCCGTGAGAAAGATCTGTTTTGTATTCCTTGTTGAATTGGCCTGAGTCCTTTGCTTTGTAACCAATGGTACGACCTCTGCAAGTGATTGGATTGATGCCGACAGTTCCGGCATACTGAATAAGGTTGTCGGAATTGAAATAAATTATTTTTGGACTGACAATTCCGGCTTCCGGATGATCCGTAAAAGTTTGAATCAGTGGCTGCAGAAAATCCGCCGGAACAATTGTGTCGTTATTAAGCAGTAATACAAAATCGCCTTTCGCTTTTTCGATTGCAAGATTATTTCCACCGGCAAAACCCAGATTTTTTTCACTCTGTAAAAAAATCACCTCCGGGAATTCGGATGGATCGATTCGTTGATTTGAAACAGATGCGTTATCCACCACGAATATCTCTGTATTCGGATATGAAATTTTCCGAAGACTATGCAGGCATTCCCGTGTTACTTCAGCCTGATTGAAGTTCACGGTAATGATTGATATTTTCGGAATATTATTTTTCATTTGCCTGAATGGATGCGTTTTTGTTTTGTGTAAGAAAAACAATTGAAAGATAAATAATAATTCCGGTTGGCATTTGACCAAAAACCTGGTTGCCGTAGCTCGCTACAAGGATTCCGCTCAATCCGCAGAACAAAGCCATGAGTTGATTTTTTACAAGGATATCTTTTTCCTGCATCATTTGTTTATACGCTTTGTAGACAATGAACAAAAGCATGGAAATATAGAGTGCAAGAATAATGTAACCATATTCAGCCGCAATCCGAACATACCAGCTGTCCAGCGCAAGATTCGCGAGAAATGTATTCGGACTAAATCTTTGTCCCCAATATCCGCCACTGCCAACGCCGCCGCCGAGCAAATGGTGATCGAGATAAACTGCCAGCTTCTTTTGATTTTCCAGACGCACCCGGAAAGATGCATCCTGCGGGTTCAATGCGCTTCTCAGTCTTTGTACCTGATAATTGCCCTGTCCGATAAATGTAAATTTCAAAATGAAAAAGATAATTCCCATCATGAATCCACCAGCTAGAACAATTTTAAAGTTGCGAATTAACAGGAGGTAAGTGAAGAACCCGATCAGAGGAATAGCGAATGCTCCTCTTGTTCCTGAAATTAGCATTCCATAATAACAAAAGATCGCGGTTGTGATATAGAAGAATTTTCTGCTACGGGATTTCTCAAAGATTGCAAGAATTGTGGCGACAAGTGCTGTGTGTGCCTGCGAGGCTCCGAATTGTCCTGCATCCGAGTAAAAAGAGAAAACCCTTAATCTTCCGAACAAGAGATGTGTCGACAGGTTACCCGGTACATTTAACCATGCTTTTTCCGCTCCATCCAGACCGATAAATAATTGTTTAATTCCCCACAGTGTTCCAAGAATTGAAAACAAGAACCATAAATTGATGAACCAACGGAAATCTTTTTTGTGTTCGAGAAATAAATAACCCGTCAGTAATGTGAGAAAAAAGTATAGGGCAACACCGCGCATAGCATAAAACCAGGCCTGGAAGCTGCGGGCTTCCGGATTGACAATTTCCAAAACATTGATCAGCATCCATCCAAATACTACTCCGAAAACCGGGTTCATGAGTGGTTTCCAGTTTGAGTATTTGAAATGTTTAAAGAAGTAGATGATAAAGAGGAATAGCAGGATGAAGTCGATCAACAATCCCAGAGGAAGGTCGATGTAACGGGTAAGACCAACACTAAAGAAGTTTGCGAGTATCAGAAGATAAAATCCCCATTTCGCATCGGAAACAATTTTGTAAATCAAGACGAATAGAATTCCACCACCTGCAATGATTCCGGGAACAATCATACCTGATTTAAAGGTGAGAAAAGCGGTCAGCAGGGATAAAAATATCCATACAAGGTTTTCTTTCAACGATTCTATTTGCATCTGAAAACCTTTCATTGGAATTTCAGTTTTAGAAGTCCCTTATGCAAGTTCCTGCGAGAGAATACTACATTTCCTTTTTGATGAAGAAAGAACAAGCCGGAAAATATTCCTGTGATCAGAGCAATGCTGCTTACCGCAGCAACAAGCATCATTGATTGAAAATAATACAATGCAATGAAGTTGCCACCGATATTGACTGCAATCAAGAGGATAGTCTTTAACAGATTAAGTTGAGGGCGATTGCAGGCTTCAAGCGCGACGCCCAAAAGTCTGTCAGCAGGTAGTAATAAGACATAAATTAAGAAGATCTTTAATAGTAGGGCGGACATTTCATAATTTCCGGTACCGCTCATCAGGTGAATCACTTCATCCGAATAAAAGAAGAGTAGAACTGATGCCGGAATAAACAAGGCTGTCAGGAAAAGGATTCGTGAGAAGAATGTTTGAGAAAAGGCTTCTTTGTCTGAGTGCAAATGGTGCAATAAGGGTAGTGTTGTTGAAGCAACCGATCGTAACAATACTTCGAATATTTCAATGATTTTTTGTGCTAATGAATAAATCGCTACTGCAGCCGGATTGATAAAAGCTGCGATCATGAATGTATCTGCATTTCTCAGCAAACTACTTCCGATCATGGTTCCTATGTTAAATTTTCCATATCTGAAATACTTATTTGCCAGTGATCGATTGAAACAATGGGTTGAGAATTTAAACCTGTTGACGATAAAGGCAAAAAATGAACTGAATGCGTATCCAAAGATCTGGCTCATCACAATGTGTTCAAATGTAATTGCATGGTTCAGTTGATATGCAACCAATAATATGCTTGTAGATACAAGGACATAAATCAGTCTTTGATACAGAATGACTCTGAAGTTTCCTTTTCCGGTATTCACCCACCAACTCAAATTGTAAATGAGCATTGGAATCCCGAGCCAGGTGTACCACCTGTTAAAATCATTTAATAATTGATATTGATGGCCGTTTGAAACACTGGCGAAATGCAATAATGCTGATGTTAAAACAATCAACAGAAACATTGCGCTGGAAATAAAGAAAGCTGTTGATTGAATTCTATTGGTTTCATCACTAGTGATACGATTAGAAACCATATCCTTAATGACACTGGTTTGCAGAAGGCCATGAAAAAGCATATCGATTAAAGAAACAAGAGAAACAAATAACAACCAGCGTCCGACTTCCGACTGAGGCAATATTCTTACCAAAATGAAGAGCAATACAAAGCCATATCCTGCCATGAGAACCTGATGCATCAGGGAATAAACCTGATTGCGGCGACTTGTATTTATGATTTTAGCTGGCATATTTCAGGAGTATGCTTTCGAATTCTTTAGCTTTGTTTTTCCAGCTATTTTGCATTGCAAAATGGATGCGACTGTTTACTTTCTCAACAGAATTGGTTTTAATTTCGCTAATCAGTGCATCAGAAAAATTTGCTTTGTCACTGACTTTTACCATTTCAGATAAATCGTCCAGGATTGCAAAATCAGTCATGATTACCGGCATTCCCATTGCCAGATATTCATTCGCTTTCATCGGATAAATGTTTTTCGTGAAATCATTTTTCACAAAAGGAATGATACCGGCGCTGAAATAATTCATCAGCACCGGTAATTCCCCAACATGAACAGCCCCGTAAAAGATTGTATTTGTATAATTTTTTAATCTCTCTGCTTCCGTGGAATTGATCCGTCCGATAAAATGGAAGGTCCATTCCGGAAAGCGCATGATTGTTTGTTCAAGAAGTTCGTAATCCAGACGATTGTCAATACTTCCGACATAACCGATATGAACTTCTGTAGAATTATCCAGAGTAGTTTTAAATTTAATGTGTTTTTCAAAGATTGAAAGATCCACACCATTGTTGACAACATATGCGGGCGTATTTGTTCCTTCATTCGATGCTTTTAATTCCTGTGAGGAATATACAACTGCATTGACTTTCTTTTTTATTTCATTTTCAAGTCTGGCTCCGTGTTTGGAAGCCCATGCTGACGCAGAGATATTATCATAACAATAATAAATTGATGCTTTTGGATTGAATTGAGAGGCATTGTATTTTACCCAAAATGGATTGAATGCATTGACGAGAACCGGATTTTCTATCTGTAGTTTCTTCAATGCGGACTTGATTCTTTTCCTGATCAGGAAGTTGTTTATTTTCTGAATAAAATTGAATACTTTTTCATTTTTTGCCCAGTTAAAAGGAATTACAGGAGGGAGTGAGAGTATATAGATTTTATTTTCCTGATCCAGTTCTATGGTTTCAATGGGATTTTCAATACCAAGAATCCGTTTAACAGGGATAAACTTATTGTGACTTGTGTTGATCAGAAGATCCTTCCAGGAGTAGGAGTAATCCACGTACAGGACCTTGTGTTCGAGGGCCAGTTCCTTCATGAGCTGTACGGTGGATTTCATATAATCACCTCTCCAGCTTGGAAATGCATGGCAAACAATGTTCATCCTGTTTTTCATTTGCTGTACCTCCATACAATGTCTTTTATTCTTTTGCGGAGTTTGCTTCTTTCTTTTGGAATTTCTCCAATGTAGTTTTCAAGATGATTGATTTTGGTATTGATCAGGATAGCCTGCATTGGAATATTCAGTGATTTCCAGTTTTCAAGGAGTTCTTGCTGGTAATCGCCCATTTTCATTGCCGCATTTACAAAAACATAGATCATGGAGCAGGATTTCAAAACATCTTTTCTGATCAATTCATGATTGGAATTAGCGGAATAGATCAGCTGATGTTTTTCCGGATTCATTTCAGCAGCCATGTTTGAAGCTGTCCATTCGTTTCCGGAATTGTTCATTTGTGTTGCTGCAACGCTCAGTAGACCGGGAATATCAGTTTTCGTTTTGTGTAAAGGAAACGCAATGATTTTGGCTTTTCTGTTTTCATGCTCATCCTGTGCATTCAACAGAGATAATGACCAGCGTTGATAACTGAGTTGATTGATGACGTCAGTTAATTTTGGATCTCCGGAATTTGTTTTTGCGAATGCAGTTGCGGTTTTTAATCCGGTTAGTTTTGTAAGTCTTCCGGGATTTGAAATACTGTCGTCCATGTATTCCTTGAGAATCAATATTACGATGACGAGTAACAAACAACTTACATAGCTCGCGATCACAAGGATAAATCGTTTTGAAGAGTTAGGGACAATGGGCAAGTCAGCGGGATCGATGATGGAGATGTTTTCTGACACTGTAAGATTCCTTGCTCTGAGGTTGGCCTGATTGAGGTTGTGCAATAAAGTGAGGTATTCTTTTTCGGCTACGTCAACATCTCTTTCCAGTTTCGATAATTCAGAACCCATAGGGGCAAAGTGATCGTAAACTTTTTCAAACACCGCTTTATTCTGTCGGAGTACATTTAATTTGGCGGTGTTTTCCTGAACATTTACTGTGAGTTCGAGCCATTGATTCAACAAATCTTTTCCATTCACTCCTTCAGTTGTATTGTTCAAATCATAAAGTCCCTGAATGTTTTCTTTTAAAGAATTTTTAAGGGATTCGATTTTTTCGGTACTGCTTCCTTTGAGGTCATTTTTTACCAGGGCCAGGCCAATGGAATTAAATTGTGCTGATAATTCATTTCTTGTTTTCACCACTTCATCGCTCTGCAATTGCAGCAGAGATCGACCATTCAATTTACTTTCAATTTTGTTTAAGGCCAATTGAGAGCCCTGCAAATCCATTTCCAGTTGATTTTCTTTTTGCTGAAAGTCTTCGTTTTGGTCGGCTATGTATTTTGTTTGTTCATCGTAATTGATAACCCGGTTCTGTGTTCTGAAAGTCTTTAAGCTGGTTTCCGCTTTTTGGAGACGTTGCATTGCCAGAGCGGTTTGTTCTTCAAAATACTTGACAACATTGTTTACTTCACCAATGCGCATTCCTTTGTATTTCTCCAGAAACACTTCTGCCAGAATATCCAGAGTTTTCTTTGTTATCAAAGCGTCTTCAGCGGTATATTCAACCTTTACCATATCGCTGAAGCCCATCCGGCTGGCTTTAATACCGTTCAGTGTGTTCAGGTTGAATGGGTTTTCTTCCGGACCATACAGCAATTGATAATATGCATTCTGATTTCCCTTGCGGATTTCCTGACTTAATCTTTCATAGGTAATTTCCGCAGATGTATCTGTCTTTAAAATAATGTCCGCGGAATCACTAAGCCAATTCAGCTTTTCAAGTTTACTGTTGGATATAATTTGTTTCAGTTCATCTTTGTGATGAATTCTGTCTGTAAGCAATCGTAATGCAACTTCTTTTTTGGTTTCTTTTCCTGTTATCGTATTGATGAGATTGTCAAATTTGGAATTCGCCTCATGGTAGTCAATTTTTCCCTCCATGTCATTGTCCAGATTGTAACCACTCGCGATACCGGTATAGATTACCATATCAGTAGAGTAGGTGTGTGGTGAGTTTCTGGTAAGAAAAAACACCACGGTGCCGGTAAGAAGTGGAAACCCCACTAACCATTTCTTATTACCTAATAACAGTTGAATAAATTCGATAAATGACACCGTGGTTAATAATTTTAATTGTTGAAGGAACGACCGCAGATCTGCTCCAGTTGCATGTAATAATTTTTTAAATCATTAATAGTAAGCTCGAGCTCGGTTTGTGCTTTCGTATAGATCTCGCTTACTCTTGACAGTTCTCCAAGGGCTATTGCTCCCTGTTGAAATTCTTTTTCTGCCATTTTCTCGTGAACAAATGCCGCGTTTACCGCGTCACTTTTTATCTTTAGAATATTTTTTTGTGTCTGTGCATTATTGTGAAGCAGTGTAACAATCCTGCGTAATTCAAATTGGGCTTCCTCTTTTTTCGCGTTGGCGATTTTCTCTTCGGATTTATATACATCCACCAGGTTTCGTCTGCTGGCTATTTCGTAGAGGGAAAATGAAATCCCCGGTCCATAGCTGTATCCTGTTTCCACCTGATTGATCACCGCATTCCCATAACTTCCTGATTTAATGTTTGCGCTGAGTTTAAACGCATCCAGCCATTGTTTTTTAACCCGACGTGTATCCGCTGATGTTTTTTCAATAAGTGCATCCTGCATGCGCAATGAAGCGGAGTTTTCTTCTGACCATTTAAACAGTGAATCCAAAGGAGGGATGATTAATTCATCAACCGGAGACGACGTTATTCTGGTGCTGCTCGAGTCCTGCTGTGCAAAGGTTGCAAGCGGGAGAAGCAGGACTATGAACACGATGTATATAATTTGTTTTTTAAACATTTTCGTCCTGTAATAATGCCGGGAATGTTTTCAGGAGG
>CAYMMN010000109.1:0-9463 GCA_964391495.1 uncultured Flavobacteriales bacterium
GGGTGCGAGTGATCTGGCACGTGCAGTCGTGAAAGTGATTGAAGAAACTCCTTCGTCATCAATCCTGTTCACCTATGATGATGTGGATCCGTTGAAAGTTAAAATAGAAAAAATCGCCAAGAAAATTTATCATGCGGGTCAGGTAGTGTTAGGTCCCAAGGCGGAAACCAAATTGAAAAAATTTGAACGAATGGGCTGGGCAAAACTTCCGGTCTGTATTGCAAAGACTCAATATTCCTTTAGTGATGATCCAAAACTGATCAATGCTCCGAAGGATTTTACACTCACCATTCAGGATGTCGTAATCAATGCGGGTGCCGGATTCATCGTTGCTATTGCGGGTGAAATCATGCGTATGCCCGGATTGCCTGAAGACCCTCAGGCTGTACGTATTAAACTTGTGGATGGAGAAATTGAAGGCTTGAGCTGATCAATGTCACCGGTATTCAGAAACCATTACACTTCATACCAGCTTTGAATCAGTCCTGACGGGAAGGTTTGTGACTGAATCAATTTTAATTTCTGAAATGGGCGGCCCGGTTTGAATAAGGGAACTCCGTTACCAAGCATCACCGGTATGGTTGACAAGATATATCTGTCAATCAGGTTTTCCTGCATCAAAGTATTGACAAGCACTCCGCCGCCATCAATAAATACATCTTTTCCTGTTTTCATTTTGAGATTTCTGATCAGTGCGCAGGGGTCACCATTCCAGAATTTCACATGCTCATCACTTCCTTGTCTGGTTTTTGTAATGACGTAACATTCCCTGCCCTTATGGGGGAATTCGATTCCAAATCCAAGTACCTTGTCGTAGGTTTTTCTTCCCATCACTACTGTATCAATGGTACTAACGAAATTGGAATAACCATAATCTTCAGGAGGACTTTCTACAATTGAAAGAAAATCCAGGTTGTCTTCCGGTCCTGCTATATAGCCATCAATACTAACTGCGATATACAAAATGATTTTTCTGTTTCCCATGTGGGTCAGGGATTGATCAGTTTAATTTTTTGTGGATGAGATGACAGATCTGAAACTAAAAAATAGATTCCATTCGAAATGTTTTCAAGAGAAAACTCTTTTGCCGTTTCATTGGCATTCAGTATATCAGAAAATATTTTTTTACCTGAGATATCCAGTAAATAAAAAGGGATATTTCCTGAATAATGATTTCTGCTGATTATAAAGTGTGAAGATGAAATAGCTTCAAGGCTAAAAAGGTTGTCGCTGCTCTGAATTTCTTCAATTGAATTGAGCGCAGCACAACTGACCGCCTGATAGGGTTGATTTGAAAAACCGGATTGACAGGAATTACAAAAATAGCTTTTTAAAAAGCAACTTGCTTTCTCTACCAACTGAGGTTTTGGAAAGGAGCAATGATTCGTGCTTAATGGAACCTGGTAGTATTTGGAGCAAATTCCATTTGCATTCAATTTAGAATACACCACCTCAGATCCGGCTGTCCAGTAAAAAGGTTGACAGATACATGAAATAACCTGTCCATACTGTGGTGGAACCACACAATCAAATTCATCGTGAAAATTGATAACCGGGATATTTCCATTGTTGAGTAAAAAACTATCTCTGGTAATGGAGCCGCATGAGTTTATTACAGCCCGTACTTCATAAGTATCCGTTAAGGAATTTCCTGCTGTATCCAGCAAACCTGCTCTGGAAATACCGTTCGGGTCAAAAGCACTTGCTTCCGTTTGATCCCAGAATGTTGAATTCAAAGCAGTAATTCCACCGGCACTTTCCCCTCCGACAAATAAATAGTTATTATCGATGTGATATTGATTTGCATTCGCATGGATAAATCGAAAAGCTGCTCTTGCATCCTGTGCTGCGCAATAAGTAGCCGTAATTATGTCATTCGGGTTTTGCTGGCAGAGGAGGCAAATGCTGAAGATGTCAGTACCTGCACAATTCCAACCCAATCGATATTCAATTGTTGCAGCAACAAACCCGCGCCTTGCATATTCCATACATTGATAATCCATGTCATGTCTGCTGCCGCCAAGAAAAGCACCGCCATGAATCAACAGGATAAAGGGCCGTAGTGGGAGAGAGTCGATTGAAATGTCGGGATAATAAATATCAATGATAAGATTTTCCCGGATGTTTGTGAATGCATGTACAGGATTGGAATAAACAATATTGCTGTCAATACGGATTGCGGAGCTATCGAAAAATGCGGTTTCTGAAAATCTGTTGGACAAACAATAGCTTTGACTAAAACCTGTTTTGGAGACAAGTAGAATTGGCAGGAGAAGCAGGATCAGTATCCGGGGTAGAATTTTCATTTTATCAATTTCCTTAATTTTACGATTGTTTTGATGTGATTAAATCTGAAGGCTTCGACTTTAAACAATTGATTGTTTTATTAAATTAACATAAATGAAAACGTAAATAAGGAGAAATACTTTTACAGGTATGTTCTTTCCTTAAATTCGCCTTCCAAGATATTAAAAAATGAAATGTTAACGTCATTCTTAAGAAGCAAATCATCTTTTACAGAGCAATATCTGTTTTCCCATTCTGACAAAATTCAGCTCTTTAATGAAATTTAACTTCTGTTCCTGAATCGTATTGCTGTTCTGGCAAAAAAGATTTAGTTAATTTATCTCATATGCTTCAATTTTCCACTCTAAAGTGTATTGATTCCTTTATCCTGTAACAAAACAACAAAGCTCATAGTTATTATTGGTTAAACTGACTTTGCTCATGAGAATTTTATCTTTCATTTAGCAAATTTGTAATTATAATTTCTGAGAAGCCATGGCAGTTGAATCACAAACCCGAAATGTTTATTCTGTATCTCTGGATTGGGATACAAATTATGATTCTGCAACATTGCATGCAGGTGACAGATCTCCACTGATGATTGGACCGCCTCCTGAATTCAACGGGAGTAATTCGATATGGAGTCCGGAGCATCTGCTTATCTCTGCACTTTCATCCTGCTACACAACTACATTCATGCATTTTGCAAAATTGTTAAAAACTCCTGTTTCTCGTTTACATGTGGAAGGCGTAGTGGAATTCGAAAAAGAGGAAGGCTCTCCATTGGAAGCGAAAAGATTCATATTGCATCCGGTGATAGAATTCAGTAACAATCCTGGTGAGCATGTGATTGAGAATCTTCTTGCAAAAGCCAGAAAATACTGCATCATCAGTAATTCTATAAAAGGCGAAGTTATCATTGAGCCAAGTGTTCGCTTAAATTAGACGAGCTCTTTTATTCATTCTCTTTGTATCTTGATTCGTAATTTGAAAAGTTTCAAACTCAAAGAGTGCTACGCTCTCGAATCAGATCTATGAATTTTCAAAGAGGAGTTCTTCCTGTTTACTGGAGTAAACAACATGGAGCTTATATTACATTGATCATTTGCTGGATGATTGGGTTATTTCTGAGCCCGGCATACAGCTTGCTTCAACCTGTTGTGTTGATATTTCTTTTGTCAGGCTTTAACCTGATCGAGTTAGTACTTGAGAAATACAAAAGAAAAACCCCTTTGCCACATGGTCGTAAAATTTGGCTGCTCATTTATACATTCATAACTATTCTTTTTGGTTTTTTTACGCTCCTAAAAGTCCCATTACTCCGGTATTTGTTGCCTGTTTTTGTATGCTCTGGACTGATCTTTATTTTACTTGCGCTGAAAAGGAAACAAAAATCAGTTTTTGCTGAGTGGCTGACTTTTGCTGTGTTTTCATTATCCGGCATCCTTGCTTATTCTCCGGGTAAAATCCCTGATCTTTCATGGATCTTACGTCTTACACTGTTAATGTCTCTTTATTTTGGTTTAAGTATTTTTTTGGTTAAATTCTGGTTAGGGAAACTAATGTCTTATGGCGGACTGATTTATGTCATATCCGCTGTTCTTTTTATGTTCTTTTTTTACAGCGAAAGCCGGATTATCTATGCAGTAGGGATATTAATGTTTCTGAAATCCCTCATCCCAATTGTAGCAGGACCTTGGTACAAGAATCTGCCAATTAAACGAATTGGAATGCTTGAAGCGATGTTTCATCTGATCTTTCTGTTAATTCTTGTGCTGATCTTCCCGAATACAAGCGAATTTTAAATTCAAAGAAAATTAGAAATAAAATCTTTAAAAACTTCCAGGAAACCGGAACATTATGCCCGTAACAGAAACTGCCCTCAAATGTTACCACTGTGGTGAAGATTGCAAAGACGAAGTCATCCGGCTTGATGATAAAGTATTTTGTTGCGACGGATGTAAATTGGTTTTCGAAATTCTGCAGGAAAACAATTTGTGTTCCTATTACCAATACAATGCTTCGCCCGGACAATCCCCAAAGGGGAAATTTTTAGAAGAACGCTTTGCATTTCTGGACGACGAGCAGGTGAAGAAAAAGCTCATTAATTTTACGGATGGGAAATACTCCACCATCAATTTTTACATTCCGCAGATGCACTGCAGTAGTTGTATCTGGCTATTGGAACATCTAAGCAGAATCAATGCTGCCGTAGTTCGTTCGCAGGTGAATTTTTTAAAGCGTGAAGTAATTGTTGTTTTTGAAGAGCAAAAAATATCGCTGCGGCAGATTGTAGAAATGTTAACCACCATTGGTTATGAGCCGGTAATTAATTTGAATGACCTCGAAAATCAGAGAGTCGCTCCGAGGTCAAAAACAAGGATCTATAAAATCGGAATTGCCGGGTTTGCTTTTGGTAACATCATGTTATTCAGTTTCCCGGAGTATTTTTCACTCAGCGATTACATTGAGCCGGGATTCAAAGGCATTTTCAGTTATATAAACCTTGCGCTTAGCCTTCCGGTTTTCTTTTATTGTTCATCTCAATTCTTTATTTCGGCTTTTGCCAGCCTGAAACAAAAATACATGAACATTGACGTTCCGATTGCTCTGGGCATTCTGGTAATGTTTGTAAGAAGTTTAATTGAAATTCTTTCCGCTTCCGGTCCGGGGTATCTGGATACGATGTCCGGACTTGTGTTTTTTATGCTTGTCGGGCGTACATTTCAGGACAAGACTTATGAAACCCTTTCCTTTGAAAGGGATTACAAATCCTTTTTTCCAATAGCGGTAATGTGCCGAAGAGCCGGAAAAGAAACATCCGTACCTGTATCGCAATTGGTTGTTGGCGACAGGATATTAATTCGTAATGAAGAATTGGTTCCTGCCGATGCGGTATTGATTAAGGGAAATGCTCAGATCGATTATTCATTTGTCACAGGAGAATCTATTCCGGTTGAAAGAAAATCAGGTGAGTTGATTTATGCAGGTGGAAAACAGAAAGGTACTCTTGTGGAATTGGAGGTTGTTAAAGAAGTTTCTCAAAGTTATCTGACTCAATTGTGGAATAAAGACGCTTATTTGCAGAAACATGAAGATGGAAAATTTCAGCAATTGGTGAATCAGATCAGCCATTATTTCACTTTTGTGATTGTAGGTTTATCGCTGCTGGCTCTTGCATTCTGGTTTATTCAGGGAGATCATTTGAGAGGATGGAATGCATTTACGGCTGTTCTGATTATTGCCTGTCCATGTGCTCTTGCAATTTCTTCCCCTTTTACCCTTGGAAATATTCTGAGAATTTTTGGCAGAAATGAGTTTTACCTGAAAAATTTTGCCGTCATAGAAAAACTGGCAAAGATTGACACTATCGTTTTTGACAAGACAGGAACACTTACACGAAACAACACCGCTTCAGTTGACTTTCACGGAGACATCCTTACTCCGGAAATGAATCAACGAATTCGTTCGCTCGTTCATCAATCATCACATCCGCTGAGTCAGCACATTGATAAAAGCCTGAGTGAATCTGAACTACTCCCTGTCAGCAATTATCTGGAAATTCCTGGCGAAGGTCTTGAAGGCTTTGTTACTGATAAACACATAAAGATTGGGTCAGCGGCGTTTACCGGTGGTGTGAAGGATAATCAGGAGCAAGTGGAACTATCAACCCGGGTTTACGTGAGTGTTGATGGAGCGGTAATCGGATTTTTTTCATTCAGAAATAATTATCGCGAAGGGTTGGAAGAGCTTGTACATTCACTTACAAAACGGAAATTCGATCTTGTAGTACTTTCCGGTGATAATGATTCGGAGAAGAATTATCTGCAAAAAGTATTTGGCAAGGAGGCGAACATTCGTTTCCGCCAATCTCCTGCTGAGAAACTTCATGTTATTCAGGAGCTTCAAAATCAAAAAAAGCATGTTTTGATGATCGGTGATGGTTTGAATGATGCTGGTGCATTGAAACAAAGCGATGTGGGAATTTCTATTTCGGATGACATAAATAATTTTTCTCCAGCCTGTGATGCAATTTTAAATGCAGGAAAATTTAAATGGTTGGGCAGCATTCTTGCCATTTCAAAATCGAGTCACCGGATCATCCTTGGCAGTTTTGTCATCGCCTTGTTCTATAATGTGTTGGGTTTATATTTTGCAATGCAGGGTACTCTTTCCCCGGTTATTGCGGCAATTCTGATGCCCGTTAGTTCTGTTTCTATCATAGCTTTTACTACCGGTATGTCGAATCTGGTTGCAAGAAAATAAGTGAATAGAGTAGTTGGTGTGGTGAATGAAATAGCTTCAATCGGCCTCGAAAAAAAATCTTCAGAATTTATTCTTACAAAGCTGTTTTTTCGCAATCGTGAACATTATGTTAACAATCGCAAATAGCTGAATTACAAAGGCATACAATTTCTTTTTTTATAAAAAAAATTACCTGACGAATGTCACTTCCTTGCCTGACCATGATCATGAAGTGGTGTATCTTTTGGGAATATTTTTGAACGCATTACTTAATATAACATGAGTGTAATCTTTCTCCTTATTCTGTTTAGTCTGCTGCTCGCGATTGGGTTTTTGATAGCCTTTATCTGGAGTGTAAGGGATGGTCAATATGAGGATGATTATACTCCCTCAGTAAGAATTCTATTCGATAACGACTCAACACAACAAACCAATAACACTACAAACGAGGATTTATGACCACCGAAAAATTCCGTTACGACAATAAAATTGTCCGAAATTTTGCCGTCGCCACCATCATTTGGGGCCTTGTCGGCATGCTCGTAGGGCTCATTGTTGCCCTGCAGTTAACGAACCCTAAGCTCAACCTGGCACCCTTCCTGACATTCGGGCGTCTAAGACCATTGCACACCAATGCGGTCATTTTCGCGTTTGTGGGTAATGGAATCTTTATGGGTGTTTACTATTCATTACAACGCCTTCTGAAGGCGAGAATGTTCAGTGATCTCCTTAGTAAAATCCATTTCTGGGGTTGGCAGCTGATTATTGTGGCAGCTGCTGTAACATTACCACTGGGTATCACAACCAGCAAAGAATATGCTGAATTGGAATGGCCGATCGATATCATGATCGCTTTGATCTGGGTGGTATTTGCAATCAACTTATTTGGAACAATTTTCAAAAGAAGAGAACGGCATTTGTATGTAGCCATTTGGTTCTACATTGCTACCATTCTAACTGTTGCGGTATTGCACATTGTAAATTCTCTGGCATTACCGGTAAGCTTCCTGAAAAGCTATTCAATTTTTGCGGGAGTTCAGGATGCTTTGGTGCAGTGGTGGTATGGACACAATGCAGTTGCGTTCTTCCTGACTACTCCATACCTGGGACTCATGTATTACTTCGTTCCAAAAGCTGCTGATCGTCCGGTTTATTCTTACAAATTATCGATTATCCATTTCTGGGCGCTTATCTTCTTGTATATCTGGGCAGGGCCTCACCACTTGTTGTATTCAACTCTTCCGGATTGGGCGCAATCACTTGGAGTAGTATTCTCTGTGATGCTGATCGCTCCGTCATGGGGTGGTATGATCAACGGATTGCTGACTCTCCGCGGTGCATGGGATAAGGTTCGTGAAAGTGTAGTTCTGAAATTCATGGTTGTGGCTGTAACTGCTTACGGTATGTCGACTTTTGAAGGACCGATGCTTTCTATCAAGAGTGTAAATGCAATTTCACACTTCACAGACTGGACTATCGCTCACGTACATATTGGTGCTTTGGGATGGAATGGTATGTTGACTTTTGGTATTCTGTATTTCCTGATTCCAAAACTGTATAACACTTCTTTGTTCAGTAAAAAGCTTGCCAACTTCCATTTCTGGATGTCCACTTTGGGAATTCTGTTCTATGCAATACCAATGTACTGGGCAGGATTTGCACAATCACTGATGTGGAAAGACTTCACACCGGAAGGCGTATTGCGTTACCCTAACTTCCTTGAAACAGTTGTTCAGATCATGCCAATGTACATTCTTCGAGTATTTGGCGGTTCACTCTACCTCATTGGAGTAATTGTAATGATTTACAACTTGTGGAAAACCGCCGGTTCCGGTAAATTCATCGGTGATGAAGATGCAGAAGCGGCACCACTTGCAAAAATTGCTCCGGCTTCTCATGGACACTGGCACCGCTGGATTGAACGCAGACCGGTTCAGTTTATGTTGTTTGCTCTCGTTGCAATTCTTATTGGCGGTATCGTTGAAATCGTACCGATGCTTACGATTAAGTCCAATATACCAACCATTGCATCTGTAAAACCATATACTCCTCTTGAATTGCAGGGACGGGATATTTATATACGTGAAGGATGTTATACATGCCATAGTCAATTGATTCGTCCATTCCGTTCTGAAACCGAACGTTACGGTGAATATTCAAAAGCAGGTGAATTCGTATATGATCACCCGTTCCAGTGGGGTTCAAAACGTACAGGTCCTGATCTGGCCAGAGAAGGAGGTAAGTATCCGAATTCATGGCATTACAATCACATCATGGATCCGACTACTATGTCACCGGGTTCTATCATGCCGGCGTATGAATTCATAATTGACAACGATCTCGATATTTCTTCCACCGCAGCTAAAATCAGGACCATGCAAAAACTCGGTGTTCCTTATCCTGATGGTTTTGATGCCGAAGCTAATAATGTACTTGCAAAACAGGCGGGTGAAATTGCAGCGGATCTTGAGAAGAATGGAATCAAAGTGGATTCCCGTAAGGAAATTGTTGCTTTGATCGCATATCTCCAGCGGCTTGGAACTGATATCAAAGTGAAAGATCAGCCTACTGCACAGAAGTAATTAAACACTCAAATCAGAAAAGCCATGTTTAAAAACTATTTGCAAGGTATTGAAGGAATCGCCACTTACCCTTTATTCTCTTTGGTGGTATTCTTTCTGTTCTTTCTCGTCATGGGAATCTGGGTATTTCGCTCCAGTTCATCTTCCATGCAGGAACTTGGTTCAATGCCCTTAAATGATAATCCAGAAAATCAATCAGAAAAAAATTAAAACGTGCACGTATGAACACGAATAAAAATAAATTTCTACGCTTCTTTCTGTTGTCAGGAGGACTTCTCTTCGGCGCTGTTCAATCCATGGCACAACAGGTAGCCGTAGCTGATTCTACAGCCAAATCTGAACCGGTTCAG
>CAYMMN010000110.1:0-9398 GCA_964391495.1 uncultured Flavobacteriales bacterium
CCTGCATTACCGGGAGCAATCAGTGGCTCTACTACTATTTGCCCGGGTACTTCTTCTGTCTATAATATTTCCCCTGTCGTTGGAGCGGCTTCTTACATCTGGACCGTTTCCGGTGCAGGTCTCTCCATCGTTGGATCAGGAACCAGTGCAACTGTAAGCGCGACCTCCGCATTCACTTCTGGAAGTGTATGTGTTGTTGCTGTTAGCTCTTGCGGTTCACCTCTTGGTAATAGTGCACAACGATGCAAAACAATTGGCACAAGCAAATTGCCAACTCCCGGAAATATTACCGGTGATCCTACTACCGGTGTATGTGGACAAACATATCAATACAGCATTCCTTCATTAGCAGGCGCGACGTTGGGTTATTCCTGGAGCCTTCCTTCCGGTGTAATCTCTTTGAGTCCGCCAACGTCCAATACCATCACTTTGCAATTCCCTTCAAATTTCGTTTCCGGACAATTGTGCGTGAGCGGAGTGAATAGTTGCGGTAACGGTTACAGTCGTTGTGTAAACCTCTTCGGTAACCCGGGAACTCCCGGATCCATTAGTGGCTCAACAGATGTTTGTGCGGGAGCAACTGAGGTATACAGCTGGCCTCCGGTTCCTGGTGCTTCTTTCTATCAGGTATTTGTGCCGGTTGGAGCCACAGTTCTTACAGGAACACCAACAATTAGTACTACTGCAGTAATTCTGTGGGGTACAAATGCGGGTAGCATCGGTGTTAAAGCAACTAACGGATGTGGAAACTCCGGTACACGAACTTTACCTGTTGTTATGTCCTGTCGCCTTGCTCAAACTGTGACTACTTCAAATACAATGGAAACTAAAGTTTATCCAAATCCTGCTCATGGGTTGTTTAATGTGAGTTTCAATGCATCAACCACACAGGATGTGAATTTGAAAGTGATGGATCAAACCGGCCGTATTATCAAATCCATGATTATTAATGCAACTAGCGGAATAAACATACAGCAATTGGATGTTGAAGATCTGTCAGCAGGTTTGTATATGGTGATTTTGGAAAGTCCTGAATCAGGAATTAACAAATATCCATTACTCTTGCAATAATCAGATTATTAATACTTTAACAAGGCTCCCCGTCATTAACGGGGAGCTTTTTTTTTGATTAAAAAGAAAAAGGGGGGAAGACCTGAAACAAATTAGTATGAATGGAGTAAACTGTTTTGTTAAGAGGGAATCTATTTGTTTCCCTTTGAAATTATTTAGAAAAGAAATTGAAAACAATCAGACATTTCATTACAGTACTGTCCGTTGGACTTATGTTTTCTTGCATACCGCAAAAGCGGATGGTGTATTTTCAAAACATAAATCATCAGGATACCATTGCTACATTTCAGGACACAGGTTATATGGCGGTTATTCAACCGAACGACATCCTGACTATATATGTAGCAAGTATTAGTCTGGAGGCAAGCAAATATTTTAATTATATCGAAAAACCGGATGATGCCAATTCAATGGCAAACGGTTATCTGGTCGACACAAAAGGAAATATCCAGTTACCACTGGTTGGAGATGTGAAAGTATCAGGACTGACTTCTGCCGGAGCCAGAGATACAATCATCAGTAAATTGGTGAAGTACCTCATCAATCCTTCAGTGAAATTAAATATCCGGAATTTCAGAATAACGGTAATGGGCGAGGTTCTACACCCCGGAGTTTTCACCGTACCGAATGAAAAAGTTACACTCCCTGAAGCGCTTGCTTTGGCAGGGGACCTTACTGTCTTTAGTAAACGAGAAAACATAATGGTCATCCGTGAACAAGACGGAAAAAAGGAATTTGGAATTGTTGACCTGACCAATCGTGAATTATTTAATTCACCATTTTATAATTTGCACTGCAACGATATTGTGTACGTGGAGCCAACTAAACAAAAGAAGTTTCTCGCACAGAATTACTATCGTGTACTTCCGGTTGTTTTCGGAGGTATTGTTTCTCTCATTGCTGTCTATACAATTTTCAAATAGTATAGCGTTTAATGCCAATTGCCAACATGAATCAAACTGTAACAACACCACAGGAGCCAATCGAACCGGATGATCAGGGACTAAACCTGATGCATTTCTTTTTCAATTATGTGGTCAGATTCTGGTATCTCTACCTGATCAGCATGGTACTTGCCTTACTGTTTGCGTATTATTACAGTTGGTATGTAACTCCGGTTTATAGCGCGAATGGATTGGTGATGGTCAAACAACCAAAAAGCACTACTGACGCAGCGGACATCTTAAAACAGTTGGATGATTTTACCACCGACAGAAATATTCAGAATGAGATAGAAGTTTTGAAATCCCGTTCGCTGGTTTCTAAAACAGTGAATGATCTGAATTTTGGAGTGACGTATTTCCTCAAAGGAAATTTGAAAACCAGTGAATTGTATAACAATTGCCCTTTCCGTTTCAAATACGATACACTGAGGTTTTTTGCCTATACAATTCCGGTGAAAATCCATATCATCAGCGACTCTAAATATGAACTTGCTTTTTTTAATCCCCGTGAAGGAAAGGAGACCAAAGAAACCCATTTGTTCGGGGAGAAAGTAATCAATCAGTTAGGCGCTTATTCTCTTGATAAAAAAGATTTTTTCAATAACGCGGCCTATAAAAACCCGGATTACGACAAGCGAAATTTTATTATTCGTTTTAATACAGAAGATGGTCTGATTGATCGCTATCAAAAAGCGATTGATATTTCAATTGCCAATAAGCAATCTTCAATTCTCCGTCTTACCCTTGAAGACCCCGTACCCGAGAAGGCGGTAGATTTTATCAATAAGCTGGTTGAAGTGTGGTTGCGTAGCAACATCGAAGAGAAAAATGAACTTGCCAGAAATTCTCTGGTGTTTATCGATGAACAGCTCGCTCTGATTTCAAAAGATCTTGATGAAGTAGAAGGTGAATATGAGCGTTTCCGCTCCGAAAAAGGAATTACCGATGTTACAGCGGAAGCAGCCTCTTTCCTTGATGCAGCGAAAAATTATGACGCGAAAATTTCAGAACTGGATCTTAAACTAAGTTTCATTTCTTATCTGGAGAATTACGTTCGCGAAGAAAAGAATCTTAGAGGAATGTCTCCGGCAAGTATCGGTATAGATGATGCCTTGTTGTTGAAACTCGTCACACAATTGAACGATTTGCAGGGGCAAAGGGATATGCTGTCCGGTTCAGCCACACCCGACAACCCGCGAATGGTGGAACTGAATCTTGCCATCCAGAACACAAAAGGCGACCTGCTTGAAAATATTAAAAGTATTCGTGCCGGTCTCAAAGCTTCACAAACAGAAGCTACCGCTCAATTAAGCAGAGTAGAGGCGAAAATTAAATTGCTCCCCGGATCTCAGCGTGTCATGGTAAATATCGACAGACAACGAACCGTGAAAGCCAGTCTGTACACTTACCTGATGCAAAAAAGAGCGGAGACTGCTATTATCCTTGCTTCCACAATCTCAGATAATAAACTTGTTGATAGAGGACATGCCAGTTCAAGACCGATTCGCCCCGTGAAAAGTGAAGTTTTCGCGATCGCAATTCTCATTGGATTGGTTCTTCCTGCAGGCTTTACTTATTTCAGGGATGCATTGAATGATAAAATCCGTGACAGGCTTACACTCGAACGTTCTACAAATATTCCTTTGTTGGGTATTGTCGGATTGAGTAACGCTGAAGCGGAACTTGCAGTGTATAATAACCCCAAGGGTTATATAGCAGAAGCATTCCGTTCTATCCGTACCAATTTGCAATACTTTCAGCCTGATCCGAAAAAAGTAACAACAGTTCTTGTAACATCTTCTGTGAGTGCGGAAGGCAAAAGTTATTGTGCCCTCAATCTTGCCGGGATTATAGCCCTCTCGGGAAAAAAAACTGTGCTGCTGGGTCTGGATTTGCGTAAACCAAAATCTCCAGAGCGTTTTGATCTGAAAAGTGAAATGGGCGTAAGCAATTACCTGATTGGCGCAGCTACACTCGAAGAAATTGTCCAGGTCTCTGATGTTAAGAATCTTGATTTCGTCCTTTCAGGTCCTAAGCCTCCTAATCCTTCAGAGTTACTTTTGAGCGATAAGATGGACGACCTTATTAATTTCCTCAAAGAACGTTACGAGTACATTATCATTGACTCACCGCCAATCGGTTTGATCACCGATGCAATGATGCTTTCTAAATATGCATCTTCAACAATTTATGTTGTACGGCAAAATGTTACCCGTAAGCATCACCTGGATATCATTAATAAGATGTACAGAGATGGTCGAATCCGTAATCTGAGTATTATTCTGAATGCTGTTAAAGCCGGAAGTTTACCTTATGGTTATGGCTATGGTTACGGCTATGGTTACGGTTATGGCTACGGCTATGGTAATGGCTATGGTTACTACGAAGAGGATGAAACCGGCAACAAAAAGAAATTCTTTGGTCGTAAAAAGAAAAGCCAGGTTAAATCTGAAACTTCCGATAAACCAGACAAACCAGAAAAGCAGGGTAAGCCGGGGAAACCAGGAAAACCCGCTTGATTTCGGGATGGATGAGGACTTTTTAGATCTCTGAGCATATCTTATTTTCCTATGAGGTTCCTGAAAAAAAGACTTGACAAGGAAAGCAAAACGCTTTTTAAAAACAGTACCTGGGTTTTTTTTTCAAACTTCTTTAGTACAGCACTTGCATTTCTTCGGTCTGTTGTCATTGCACGTGGCTTAGGTGCCGAGATTTACGGAA
The DNA here is from genome assembly GCA_964391495.1 of uncultured Flavobacteriales bacterium. Classification (GTDB taxonomy): domain Bacteria; phylum Bacteroidota; class Bacteroidia; order AKYH767-A; family 2013-40CM-41-45; genus JADKJP01. The sequence goes on from CAYMMN010000110.1 coordinate 4,737, forward strand.
CATATGCAATAGTTGTCGCTTTTGTTGCCCTTATCCAGGAGTTTCTGAATCCAAATATCGGTACTGCACTGATTAAATTCGGCGCAGTTTATCAGGATGAAAAAAGGGTCGACAAATTGATGGCCATGGTGAAAAGCAGCCTGGTCACCAGTTTCATTATGGCAGGCGCTTCTGTTTTGCTCATCGCCGCTCTCAGTTTAATTTCTTATTCAACCTTCTTTGAAAAACCGGGTCTGCATTGGTTTATTATCGCCTACGCAATCGCCGCCGCTATTACCTATGTAAATTCTATTTCCAGAGGACTTCTGCGTTTGTATTATAAATTCAAACTCAGTTCCATCATTCAGATGATTATGGATGTGGTGGAAACCGGAATGATTGCAGTCGCGGTATTCCTTTATCCCCGTGATCTCAATATCTTTTTTGTCGCGGTCATTTTAACACGCTTCCTGAATGGATTCATCTGTAATGCACTTGCCTTTTGGGAACTGAGAAGAGAGTTGATGCCTCATCGACATGCCAGTAGTTTATTGGTAAAAGATGAAAAGAAAAAATTCTCCAAATTTGTTATCGGAAATTCAATCGGAAATTCACTAAAAACTGTAATCTCCCAGGGTGATGTTCTTTTGCTCGGAGCATTGTCCAACCCTGAACAGGTTGGTTTTTATTCTGTCGCCAAAAAAGTTGCATTCTCTGTATTCACCTTGTCGGATCCTCTGGTTCAATCCATTTATCCACAACTGAGTAAATTGCTCGCTGAAAGACGTTATCCGGAAATTCGAAGAATGCTTATAAAGATCACTTCTTTGGCGATGATTCCCTCATTTATTTTTCTGATCCTTGCTTTTTTCTTCAACGAATGGATCATAGTTACAGTCTACGGCATAGAATACCGCGCGGCTGCGCAGCCATTCTATTATTTCCTGATCGGCTCTGTGCTTGGCGCAAGTACTTTCTGGGTGCTTCCTTTAGTGCAAAGTCTTGGCCTGGTAAAAATGAGAGTGAAAGTTTATGTGTTCACCATTTTAGTCGGATCCGTGTCAGCCTGGTTACTTGTACCTCAAATGCATGCCGCTGGTATGTCACTGGCATTACTTTTCACAAACGTGCTGAATCTCTTCATCTTCACTTATGAAGCAATAAAAAAGATGAAGAAGGACGAGGAAATTCATTTAAAAAACTCCGTTTCAGCTTCAATTTAGGGGTTTCGTATCCCGGAAATGAATGTCAGGAAAGCTTTTTTTAGTAACTTTTAAGACAAATTTGAGTAATAGCAATTAGCCCGGAATCATCTGTATTCAGGATGAACGCTGATTGAATTACTATGCTGCCCATCTACCAACCTTATCTTCCGAAAGAATGCCTGAAATATGCACACGATGCATTGGATTCTACCTGGATTTCTTCACAGGGTGTTTACATCGATAAAGCCAAAGAAAAGCTGAAGGAAATTGTCGGCAGCAAATATGTAATCATGGTGAACAATGGTACATGTGCTACACACATGCTTGCCCTTGGACTCAAATTCAAATATCCTCACATCCGGAAAATTATTGTTCCTAACAATGTTTATGTTGCCGCATGGAATAGCTTTTTGTTTTCCGGTGGATTTGATTTTATAACTGTGGATGCGGATGAGCATACATGGAATGTGGACCACAATAAAATTCCGGTTCCCGACGAGGAAACAGCATTGCTTGTAGTTCACAATCTGGGGAACATTGTAAATGTTCCGGCGCTGAAAAAGAAGTTTCCCAAAATGCTCATCGTAGAAGACAATTGCGAAGGCCTGTTTGGTAAACATGAAAATCATTATTCGGGAACGCAGTCTCTCATTTCTTCCGTTTCATTTTTTGGAAACAAAACAATCACCAGCGGAGAAGGCGGAGCAGTATTTACACAAGATGAAGAGTTGTTTGAATACCTGAATTCAGTGCGTGGTCAAGGGCAGTCTAGCGTTCGTTATATTCATGACAAACTCGGTTACAATTACCGGATGACCAATATCCAGGCTGCTTTACTCTATGGTCAGCTTGAAATACTGCCAGAAATCCGTGAGAGAAAGCGTGCAGTATTTGATCTCTACACGCAGGAGCTGAAAGATGTAGAAGGGATCCGTTTTCAACAGACAGAACCAAATACAGAACATGCTCAGTGGATGTACGCCCTGCGTTTTGAAAAATTTAATCAGCAGAAAAAGCGTGACCTTGAATTGTTTCTTTTTGAAAACAATATTGAAACGCGCCCGATGTTTTATCCGATCAATCAGCATGCTCACCTTCGTCAGTATTCGAAAGGGAACGAAGTTGCTGAGCTTCTCAATCATCAATGCCTGATTTTACCGAGCTTCCCGGAACTGACACGTAGCCAGATTCTCACAGTTGCCAGGAAAATCAAAGACTTCATGCGTACTCAGTCCCGATGAACCATGCATTCCATTGCGGATAAATTAATGGTATTCGATTCTTCCCAAAAATCATCCTGGGATGAAAACTTCAGTGCCTTGCCGGAGGAGCTGAAGGATATTCATTACACATTCGATTATATTTTCCTTTACGAGAAAAATGGAGATGGATCAATCCGTTTGTTTGTCTATCGTGAGTCTGATGCGATTTTCTATTATCCTTTTTTGATTCGTCCGATAAAAAACAAGATAGTGAAAAGTGGTTACCAGGATATTGAAAATGTTTATGGTTACACCGGACCACTTTGGAGCTCACAGGATCCCGGATTCAAAAAACGTTCGTCAGAAGCCTTCCATACATGGTGTCATGAACAAAAGGTGGTTTGTGAGTTTCTTCGTTTTCATCCTTTATTGCACAATGCGGAAATGGCCATGAGCGAGAAGGATATTACACTCGTTCCCTTGAGAGATTATGTATGCGTGGAATTGCAAAACACAACAGAAAAATTATTTGAAGCGTATACCAGCCAAAACCGAAATAAAATCCGGAAAGCATGGAAACTAGGAGTGACAGCAGTTCAGGATGAACAGCTGGAACATTTTGATGATTTTGTTCGCATTTACATCGAAAACATGAATGCGTTGAAAGCTGCCAAGATGTATTATTTCTCTCCCGCATTTTTTGATCAGCTAAAAAGCATCGTGAACGAAAATGGAGCCCTTGTCCTTGCAAAAGCAGGTTCGGAAATTCTTGGAGCTTCCGTTTTCCTGGGTGGTGGGAGAAATGCACATTATTTTCTTTCTTCGGCGACAGAAGCGGGAAAGAAAAATGCCGTCAGTAATCTCATGCTGCACTCGGGAATTTTATGGGCTAGAAGTCAGGGAATGAAAAAGATGCATTTGGGAGGAGGACTGACCGGTGATGAAAATGATCCTTTGCTTGTATTCAAAAAGAATTTTTCTACACTTACTGAGAAATTTTATATCGGGAAACGTATCTTTGATAAAGCGACTTACGATACATTAATTCAGGATTGGGATCAGCGATTCGCGGATCAATCATCAAAATACAAATCAATTCTTCAGCGATATCGCTGGGAGAAGGAAGACCTTCTTTAATACACCATGTCAAAACCTGTTCCACATATTCGATTGAGAGCGCTCACGCTGGATGATGCACTGATCACCTGGCAATGGCGTAACCAGCCTGAAATCAGGAATGATTTTTCAGGCCATCCATTTCCTGTGAATTATGAACAGGAAAAAGAATGGGTTCAAAAAGTACTGAATTCAAATATGCCCATGACTGTTTTCGGTGTGGAGTTGATTTCCGGAAACAAACTTGTTGGAATGACTTTTTTGAAAAACATCAATCAGATTCATCGTCAGGCGGAGTTTGCTATTCTCATGGATAAGGCTCAAAGCGGCAAAGGATACGGAAAAGAAGCCTGTATGGAAACACTTCGTTTTGCCTTTCAGGATTTGGGCTTGCATCGTGTTTATCTCAAGGTGAGAAAAGACAATGAAGCCGCGATTAAAGTATATACCCATTGTGGATTTACTCAGGAAGGTGTCCTCAGGGATGATATGTTTAAACAAGGCGAGTTCAGGGATGTTTTGATCATGTCTGTATTGTCCTATGAATTTTTAATAAAATGACGAAGCGTTTCTTTTCTGAGAAGAAATAAACCGCGCTTTAAAAGAGGATGAATACAGGAAAGCCTTTACGTATAATAGTTTTTTCTCCCTATTGCCTGTTGCGCCCTACCACCAACAGGATTTTTGACATGAGGCTCTGTGATTCATTTGCCGGACATGGAGTACCTGTGACCATCGTTTATCCGTATGCCTACATGAAAGGGAATATTCATCCCAGAAATATTCCGGTAAGCTATGGACTTCAGTATCGTGTCAGAACCAGAATGTTGTTTACACCTCTGCGCGAGACATCTTCAAAATATGCTTTTTTATTTTGGATGATGTTGACTTTCACCTGGAGCACCCTGCGTATTTTTATTTCCTCACTGTTTTCCCGCAAGCGAACAATACTTTTTTCAAGAGATCCGAAATTACTGGTGCCAGCTTTATATTTTAAGAAAATATTTGGCAGACTTTTTCGTGTCAAGGTGATATTTATGGCAGCAGAAGTAAAGTCGAACAATTTATACAGGAAAGTCATTCGTGAAACTGATGGAATTTTCGCCGGTGTTTCAACAACACGTGACGCCATCCGGGAAATAGCCACTGTGCCTGAAGAA
>CAYMMN010000111.1:0-9388 GCA_964391495.1 uncultured Flavobacteriales bacterium
ATCATCGCACTGATGGAGAAATCTCCGGTGGGGATTCCTTTGCAGTTTGATAATTATCGATGAAATATTTTAAAAAATATATTTCAAGAAATTACTCTATTAATTATTTTTAAGCTTTGCGTATAATCGCTCCTGCCTCTTTTTCCAATGCAGCCATTAACTTCTCCATCGTCTTATCGATTTGTTTTTCGGTAAGCGTCTGTTCGTCATCATTCAAAAGAAAAGTCACAGCATAAGATTTCTTTCCGGCTTCGATTTTATCTCCCTGGTAAACGTCGAACAAACGAAGCTCACGCAGCAGTTTTCTTTCTGTTTTGTAAGCAATGGCTTCTATCTGCGCATATGTCATTTGACGATCGATGAGCATTGACAAATCTCTTCTCACCACCGGGAATTTTGAAACCTCTGTGTATTGTATCGGTTTTTTCGCGGCCAGCTTCACCAGACGATCCCAATCAAAATCAGCATAAAATACTTCAGATGAAATATCGAATGGCTTCAGCTGATTCTTACGGATTGAACCGAATGTCACAAGCGTTTTATTTCCGGACTTGAAAGTAAGTCCGTTTGATAAGAATGAATCTGAATACAACTCTGAGGTCAGATTGCCTTCTTTTATTCCACAGATAGCCAGTATATTTTCAACATAAGCTTTCAGGAAATAAAAACTCAGGGTTGAATTGGTTCCATTCCATCTTTCTTCCGTCTTCTTCCCTGTAGCAAATAAAGAAAGATGATAGGTTTCAGAATATCCTGTTTCCGTCTTAGAATACGATTTACCGAATTCAAACAACTGCAAGTCCGCATGCTTGCGGTTACGATTGTATTCGATGGCTTCAAGACCGGTATACAACATGTTCCTTCTCAGAATTTCAAGATCCTGACTGAGCGGATTCATGATTTTCACATTTTCTGCATGATTCCATCCCGCCAGCTCAGTGTAGCGTGATTTTGAAAGTGAATTGGAAAGAATCTCGTTAAAACCATTAGAAGCAAGGTAATCGCTGACTTTATTGATCAGTCTGTCACGATCGAAATCTACAATTGCCGGCAGAGACATGTTTAGCTTGGAAGGAATCGGAATGTTGTTGTATCCGTAAACACGGAGAATTTCTTCCACTACATCCACTGGTCTGGTTACATCCACTTTGAAAGTTGGAACACGAAGCAACAATTCCTTTTCATTTTCAGAAATAATCTCAAGACCCAAAGCAGTGAGTATTTTTTTCACTCTGTTCTTGTCCAATGTTTCACCGGAAAAACGATCGAGATAATCCAGATTCAGATTGATTTCATGTGGCTTCACGGGTGTAGGATAAATATCCACGATTTCCGAACTGATCATCCCACCGGCAATTTCCCTGATCAGTAAAGCTGCACGTTTCAGGGCATAAATCGTCATTTCAGGATCTGTACCACGTTCAAAACGGAAAGAAGCATCGGTTTTTAAACCATGATGCTTGCTTGTTTTTCTCACCGAAGCAGGATTGAAATAAGCACTTTCAAGAAACACCGAAGTGGTAGAAGTCTTGATACCCGAACCAATTCCGCCGAACACACCGGCAATGCACATCGCATTTTCAGCATTGCAAATCATCAGGTTTCCGGGAACAAGAGTACGTTCCACGTTATCCAGAGTTACAAACTTCTCCCCTTCCTTTGCTGAACGAACTACGACTTTTCCTCCCTTGATTTCATCCGCATCAAATGCATGTAAGGGTTGTCCGCATTCGTGCAGAACATAATTTGTGATGTCCACAATGTTATTGATAGGACCAACTCCAATTGATTTCAATCTGTTTTTAAGCCAGTCAGGACTTTCCTGCACCTTCACATCACTAATGGTGATTCCGGAATATCGCGGGCAAGCCTCCGCATCAGCGATTTCAACACCGATGGGAAGATTTTTATTGTCGATGGAAAATTGATTCACAGAAGGACGAATGATATCCGGAACATTTTGTTTCGTATCAATAGCCTTGTTCAACAAAACAGCATGCAAATCGCGGGCAACACCAAAATGCGAAGCCGCATCCGCACGATTGGGAGTCAGTCCGATTTCAAGAACCAGATCATTTTCTACTTTGAAAAACTCAGCGGCTGTCATACCTACTCTTGTGTCTTCCGGCAAAACCATCACACCTGCATGAGAGGTTCCGAGCCCGATTTCATCTTCGGCACAAATCATTCCTTCAGAAACTTCTCCTCTGATTTTTGATTTTTTTATTTCAAACGGTTCTCCGCTGACCGGGAAAAGTTTTGCTCCTACTTTTGCAACAATCACTTTCTGTCCGGCTGCGATGTTCGGGGCACCACAAACAATCGGCAGCAACACTCCATCACCGGTATCAACAGTAGTCAGACTGAGTTTATCCGCATTGGGATGTTTGGTACAAGTTTTTACTTCACCAACAAAAAGTCCTTCCAATCCGCCTTTCATGGATTGAAATGCTTCGACATTCTCCACTTCGAGTCCGCAATGTGTCAACAAATAAGAAGTTTCTTCAACGGAATTTGTAACCGGAAGATATTCTTTGAGCCAGTAATAGGATATTTTCATAGAAATTCAGCAGCCGGTCTGCGGCCGGCACAAAGATAGAAGTATGAATGAAATATCAGTCTGCCGAAATCAACTGATGCGGCTCCAATTGCCGGAACGTTTCATGATCTGGTGCAACTTTTCCCGGACCACCTGATTCCCGGAAGCCTGAAAATGAGGGTCTTCTTTCAGTAATTGGATTCCGGCATCTCTTGCCATGATCACAATCTGCTGGTCCTTTGAGATATCCGCTAGTTTCAGATCCAGCATACCACTCTGACGGGTCCCTTCAGTATCGCCGGGTCCCCGAAGTTGCAAATCCGTTTCGGCGATTTTGAAACCGTCGTTGGTTTCACACATGGTTTTTATCCGTAGTCGGCCATCATTTCCCAGTTTATTTCCGGTCATCAGAATGCAGTATGATTGGTCAGCACCTCTTCCGACACGGCCACGCAATTGATGGAGTTGAGAGAGTCCGAATCGTTCCGCATTTTCGATTACCATGACGGATGCGTTGGGAACATTTACACCAACTTCGATCACAGAAGTAGCAACCATGATGTGTGTTTCCTTGCGGAGAAAACGCTGCATTTCAAAATCCTTATCAGCGGCTTTCATTTTTCCATGGACTATACTGACCCTGTATTTCGGAGCAGGAAAATCTTTGCAAATCGCATCGTAACCATCCTGCAGATTTTTCAAATCCATCTTTTCCGATTCTTCAATCAAAGGGTAAACAACATAAACTTGTCTACCCATTTCGATTTCCTTTTTCAAAAATCCCCAAACCTGCAAACGGTGTGAGTCGGTACGATGAACAGTCTTTACAGGTTTTCTTCCAGGAGGCATTTCATCGATCACAGAGACATCGAGGTCTCCATAAAGTGTCATTGCAAGTGTACGAGGAATGGGTGTCGCAGTCATCACCAGGACATGCGGCGGTTGATGACTTTTTGTCCACAGTCGGGATCTTTGCTCAACTCCAAAGCGATGCTGTTCGTCGATAACTACGAATCCGAGTTTTTTGAATTGAACATGATCTTCAATGAGCGCATGTGTACCGATCAGAATCTGAATTGTACCGTCTTTTAATTGCTCATGAATTTTTCTGCGCTGAGCTGCTTTGGTGGAACCTGTGAGTAATGCGATCTGAATACCCATTTCACTTAAAAGAGAGGACAGACTTTCAGCATGCTGGTTCGCAAGAATTTCTGTGGGAGCCATCAGACTCGCCTGATAACCGTTGTCGATAGCGATCAGCATACACATCAATGCGACCATGGTTTTTCCCGAACCAACGTCGCCTTGCAGCAGTCGGTTCATCTGTTTGCCGGAGCCACAATCCTGTCGTATTTCACGGATCACTCTTTTTTGTGCTTCCGTGAGTGGAAACGGAAGTAATTCTTTATAAAATTTATTGAAATAGTTGCCGACTGTTCCAAAAGAAAAACCTTTGTATTTTTCTGTTCGCAATAATTTTTGAGAGAGTAATTTCAACTGCAGATAAAACAATTCTTCAAATTTTATTCTGACTTCCGCTTTTTTTTGTAGTTGAGTATTTCCGGGAAAATGAATGTTTGCATAGGCCTCTTTTCGGTTCATCAAATGATGATGATGCAAAATATCCGCGGATAATGTTTCGGGCAAAGAACCGGGAAACATGAGCTGAAGATTCTTTTGCAGACGAAGAATGGCTTTGCTGTCGAGTCCTTTCGCTTTCAGTTTTTCAGTAGAATTATAAACTGCCTGTAAAGTTGATGCAACAGAAGTTGCAGCTTCAGAGGCAAGTTCCAATTCAGGATGAATGATATTGAACTGGCCATTAAATTCAGATGGTTTTCCAAAAAGGATATAATCCGTATTTAACTTTACAGATGAAAGGATCCATTTAGCACCCTGAAACCATTTGAGTTCAATGCTTCCTGAAGCGTCTTCAAATTTACCTGTGAGATATTTCCTCCGTTTATCCCCTTTCATCACCATGCTCTTGATCTGGCCTTTGAGCTGAATGTATGGCAATTCGGCAGATACTTCCCTGACGGTATAAAACTTGGTACGGTCGACATATCGAAAAGGAAAATGCTGGAGCAAATCACCAAAAGTGAAGATGCCTAATTCCTTTTTGAGTGCTTCAGCCCTTTGAGGACCTACACCTTTAAGGAATTCAATGGAAGTATCGAGGAATTCCGAATGCATTTGCTGACAAAAATACACTTTGTCATCCAATGCCAGAACAGCACGAAAGCATGAAAATGAACCCCGCGATTGAATATCTTTGATAAATTTCAAACGCGGGTAAACCAAGAAACTGAAACCATTCCCTTGAATATACCTGAAAATATTCCCTTCGCTCCTGCTATTGAGGATCATTCAAAAGGCAATGCCGGTCGTCATGCCATTTTGTTTCCTCTGCTTTTTGTCCTTTTTCTCTGGCTGGTCGAAGGACTGGAGACATACTTCAAATTCAGACCGGTGGAATTGGGTATTGTTCCCAGGACATTCGACGGACTGCTGGGTATTTTTACTGCTCCATTTATTCATGCCGGTACTGATCATTTACTCAGCAACTCATTACCCTTGATCGTAGTAGGCACCGGATTATTATATTTCTATCGCAGTATCGCCAGAAGGGTAATTGTTATGATCTGGTTGTTCACGGGATTCTGGGTTTGGTTGGGAGCGCGACCCGAACCGCATATCGGTGCCAGTGGTTTAATTTACGGCTTCGTTGTATTTCTATTTTTCAGTGGATTACTACGCAGAGACACAAGACTCATGGCAATCTCAATGTTGGTAACATTTCTGTACGGGAGTATGGTTTGGGGAATATTACCGATAGATCAGAGTATTTCATGGGAATCACACTTCTTTGGTTCCGTTGCCGGATTGTTCACTGCAATTTATTATCGCAAGGAAGGACCTCAGCGACCCAAATCTCAGTGGGAAATTGATGAAGAAATTGGAAAAACTGATGAACCTGAATATGGTCCTTTTGAGAATACAAATTTGTCTCCGCAAACCGGGAATCCGCCTCTGAAAATCACCTACGAGTACATAGAAAAGGAACAAAATGCAGGAGCAGAAAAGGATTCCAGCCCTTCCTGACGCTCGCTTTTCATAGAGGTTTTTCAACATTCGTTTCCTGATAAGTTTTACCGTTTTTTAAGGGAGTAAGGTATGCTTGTAGTGTACCTTTGCTTTCTTTATATCCAAGTACTAAATCAACCAAAAAAATAAACTATGAGAAAACGTTTTACCTCCAAGGCAATCTCCTTCCTGATGATTGTCGCGGGATTGTTTTCGGGACCATCTGTTTTCGCGCAAGCGGATGCAGGTGCCATTTCAATCCCGACACCTACCAGCCCGATTTGCCCCGGCTCTCAGAATGTCAGGGCTGTCATCCAGAACTATGGTTCTGATACCATTTTTTCAGTCACAGTTGGTTGGAAAGTGAATGGCAGCGCCCAGGCATCTGTTACATACTCCGATACTTTGTTAAGCGCAGCTATTGACACCGTGGACCTTGGATCATTTACTTTCCTTTCGGGAAGCACCTATGATTTGCAGGCTTACACTTCTGATCCCAATGGAGCTGCTGATGCTGACGCAAGCAATGACTCTACTCTGAATGGAGGATTGAGTGTGCAACTCAGTGGAACCTACACCATTGGAGGAACCAGTCCTGATTTCGCAAACTTTGCGGATGCAGTCACTGCTCTTAATTCTTTCGGAGTTTGCGGTCCGGTGGTTTTCAATATCCGTGATGGTATTGACACTACTCAGGCTGTCATCGACGAAGTGTATGGCGCCAGCGACATTAACACAATTGTATTCCAGTCTGAATCCGGTGATAGTTCCGCTGTCACTCTGGTTTATCCTTCCCAACCTGCTTTTACAACTACCAATTACCTGATCCGTTTAAACGGGGCTGATTATATTACTTTCCGTCAATTGACCATGCGCAGAAGTGGAATTCAGCCATACGGCCGTGTCATTGAATTCATCAACACTGCAACAAACAATACCATCAGCAATTGTGTTCTCGAAGGTCCGGCAAATACACAAACAAATAGTTTGTCGGCTATTGTGTATTCTACCACGAGTTCCCCTACCAATGATTCACTGAATACTTTCACGTATAACGAAATCAAAAATGGCTCCCTTGGAATTTACATGAACGGAATCAATACCGTTTCCCTGGAGCATGGATTGAATATCAGTCACAACTCATTTGTAAATCAATATTCAAAGGGTATCCAGATGAGTAATCAGGGTGTTTTGAATATTGAAGCAAATACATTCGTATCAACCACTGCTTATCTTGGTTACTCGGCGATATACCTTGATCGTTGCCAACGTAATCAGTTGATCACTAAAAACAGAATTTCAGGCGTACCGGGAACAGGTATTTACATGATTGACTGTACCGGGCTGGCAGGCGTTCACGGTATTGTATCAAACAACTTTATTCAGGTTTCTGATTCCGCTTGTATTTCCATCATCAACATGGATTACAATGATATCGTGAATAACAGCTTGAACATGACTGGAACAAATTCAGTTTCTACTGCTTTATCTGTGCACGGTGCCGGAACAGGAATGATTGTGAAAAATAATATTCTTGCAAATACCGGCGGTGGTTTCGCCTATGTGGTTGCGGATTCTGCTTCCTTCATGATTACTGCTTCCGATTACAATAATCTTTATACAACGGGCAGCAATGTAGGATCCTATAACGGGGTAACAAAAGCATTGTTGTCAAACTGGATCGCAGCATTTTCCAAAGACACACACTCATTGAGTGTGAATCCAAATTTCCTTTCTCCAAGTGATCTGCATTCTTCCTCTGTCGCTATGGACAATCATGGAACTCCACTTGCATCTGTTACAGATGATATTGATGGCGAAGCCCGCAATGGCACGACACCGGATATCGGTGCTGATGAATACATCGGAATCGGACACGATTTGCTCGTTGCTTCTATTCTTTCCCCTGTTGACAGTGCATGTGGCGCGGATAGCGTTCAGGTTACTGTGATCATCAACAACATAGGCGACAATTCAGAAACTCATTTCGATGTTGTTACTGAGGTCACCGGTGCTGCTACAACCAGCTTTACCCAGCAGTATACAGATACTATTCAGTCAGGCGCAAATGACACCATCACCTACACATTTACATTAAATACAACTGCAGGTGGTGTGTACAACTTCAAATCATACACTTCATTAAGCACTGACGACATTCATTCAAATGACACATTGAATGTTTCCATTGTACAATTGGCTATTCCCGCAGCTCCGGTTGCAACAGGCGATAGTATTTGCGCCGGCGGAACCGCAAGTCTTTCTGCTGTATCATCTGACACTCTTCAGTGGTACGATGCTGCAACTGGCGGATCATTGCTTGGAACCGGAAGTCCATTTGTCACTCCTGTTTTGAACAGCACAACAACGTATTATGTTTCCGCTAAAGGAAATTGCGAAGGACCAAGATCAGCAGCTGTTGCTACTGTTCTGCCTGTTCCGGTTGTGAGTCTTGGAAACGACACTGCAGTTGTGTTGGGCGACTCTTATACATTCGATGCGGGAGCTGGTTTCAGTTCTTATTTATGGACTCCGGGAAACACAACAACACAAACATTCACTTCCGATACTGCGGGTTGTTTTACAGTTACGGTTACCAATACCTTCGGATGCTCAGCTTCGGATGAAGTTTGTCTTTCAATCATCCAGCCATTTGATGTAGGTGTTTCCGCGATTATCACTCCAAATGATGGCGATTGTGAAAATGCAACTGCACAGGTTGAAATCGAAGTAACAAATTATGGATCAAACCCTGCAAGTGTGATTCCGGTAACAGTTGAATTGAGCGGTATGATCACCAACACCTTCTCGGATACTATCCAGTCTGCAATTCCTGTTGGCGGCTCCGTTACGATCGTATTAGGTACTATCAACACCCTTGGTGGTGGCACTTTGAACATCAGCGCTTATACTGGTTATAGCGCCGATCTGGATAATAATAACGATACATTAAATGCTTCGGATGATATAATCATCGTTCCTAACCCACCATCCGGCTTGGGCGGACAACGTTGCGGTCCCGGACCAATTGTGATCAGTGCTGTTGGCAGCGACACAATCTACTGGTTTGATGCTGCGAGTGGAGGAAATCTTCTGTTTGTTGGAAATACCTTCAGTATCCCATTCCTTTCTGTGACCACTACTTACTATGCACAAACAGGAAATGTTTGTACAGGTCAAACACGTACTCCTGTTGTAGCAGCTATTGCTGATCTTCCGTTGGTTGATCTTGGTCCGGATGTAATTGCATCGGATTCCACTACACTGGATGCAGGTGCAGGTTTTGTATTGTATGCATGGGGTCCCAACGGTCAAACCACACAAACAATTACTGTTACAGCAACCGGTCAATATTTCGTTACTGTACAGGACGCGAATGGCTGTTTCAATTCCGATACTATTGAAGTAACCATCAATGTTGGAATTAACCAGGTATCCGCGGTTGATCACGTGAGTATCTTCCCGAACCCTGTTCACAACAAAGTTTCTGTTGAACTGTCAGCTTCACGTTCAACAAATGTAAACCTGGAATTCATGGATGCACAAGGACGTATCCTGAAATCCGACATGCTCCGCAATGTGAACGGAATTCAACAACGCAGCTATGATTTAACACATTTCGCGAAAGGTGTTTATTTCATGCGTTTGAGTTCTGAATCAGGAACTAGCATGCACCGATTTATTGTTGATTAATATTACTGGATTGATTTGAAAAATCCCGCTGTTTCGGTAGCGGGATTTTTTTTTATAACTTTGATATAC
>CAYMMN010000112.1:0-9379 GCA_964391495.1 uncultured Flavobacteriales bacterium
CTAAAAGAGACAATAGCTGATTTGGGTGACACGAGTGCTGACACTCATTTGAAATTAAATCTCGAAGGACGTGATCCGGATGATGGAATGAATGATGTTGCCTACGAAAAAGGTCATTTCCTTCTATTGTTGATGGAACAAACTGTAGGCCGCGAAAAATTTGACGCGTTCCTGAACAAACATTTCAGTAGACATGCTTTTCAAACAATCAGCACTGAACAATTTATCGAAGAATACAATCGTGATCTGATCGGGAACGATACTGCCAGTGCGAAAAAAATAGACATTGACAGATGGGTCTATGGTCCGGGTATTCCGGATAATTGTCCGAAGATTCACTCTGTACTTTTTGAAGAAGTGGCTAAACAAGTTGAAGCCTGGGAAAAAGGAGCTTCGGCTGCTTCTTTGCAGACAAAAAAATACACAACCAATGAATGGATTCGTTTCCTTCGCTATCTCCCTTCTACCCTTAGTGAAAACCAAATGAAAGAACTGGATGAGACATTTCACTTCAGCAAAACGGGAAATTCAGAAATACTTTTCTGCTGGCTTGAGCTGGTAATCGCGAATAAATACACAAAGAATTATCCTGCTTTAAAGGAGTTTTTAATTCAGGTTGGAAGACGCAAATTTGTCAAACCGTTATATGCAGCGCTGGCAAAAAGTCCGGAAGGAAAAATTTTCGCGAAAGAAATTTATTCCACAGCCCGGCCGAATTACCATCCGATCACGCAGGCAACGATTGATGAATTGTTAAACTAAACTTTGCAGCCTTCGCAAAAAGGAAGCGAAGGAAAAAATGCAAAGCAGATGAATCATGATGATGTTTTCCCTGAAGACTTCCTGAACGATGAAGATGAGCCCGGTATTCATTTTCATTTGGTGAATTTCTCAGGTGACAAAAATGAACCCGATTTCGATGAACTGTTGGGCCTTAAAGATTTTGAGGCTTCTCAGAAGGAGTTCATTCGAACGCCATTGTTTAAAAAGGCTGTTTCAATTTTAAAAATATCGGAAGGGATTTCTGAGAATCTCGTTGAAGAAGCAAAGCAGCTGTGTTTTCACGATCACCTCTTCCAGGCGGCCAATGTACTTTTCGGAAAACTCATGAGCATTCAGGTGGAGAAATTTTATTCCGACAAAATGGAAAAAGCCACGGTTGTCAAGAATGCTGCAAAAGAGCTTGCTGTGATCGGATTGATCTGTTCACATCAGAAATTTGGTGATGCACATCATCTTGCTTTGCTTGCCGAAGAAATGGATGAATTCCGAAATCTGTTTAATGAATGGGTAAAAAACTTTGATTCATCCATTGATACAAATGATGAGTGGGCAATAGGATTTCATTATAAAAAGCCACAGATTCCTGATTAAACATTCTTGTGCACTCTTCAGGCAATTCCTTACTCATCGGAGTAAAGAGCGAAAAGATTTATTTCGATGACTTTTTGAGTTCCACCCAGGAGCGCACATTTTCCGTTAAGAGTGATAAAGGCAATGAACCATTGGTGAGAACGACATCGTGAAATTCTCTGATATCGTATTTTTCGCCTAAACTTTTGCGTGCATATTCCCTCAGTTCGAGAATTTTCAGCATGCCGATTTTGTAACCTGTCGCCTGGGAAGGCCATACGATATAGCGATCAATTTCCTTTTTACAATCGCCTTCAGGGTTCGGCGTGTTTTTAATAAAATATTCAAAAGCCTGTTGGCGGGTCCATTTTTTATAATGGATACCTACATCAACCACAAGGCGAGCGGCACGAAATACTTCGTTGGCAAGGCGGCCAAAATCTGAATACGGATTTTTATAGAAACCATATTCTTTGGGCAGCAATTCAGCATACAGTGCCCAGCCTTCGACATAGGCGACATTTCCACCATGCGTACGGAACTTCGGTAAGCCCTGCAATTCCTGGGCAATCGCGATTTGCATGTGATGACCAGGAATCCCTTCATGGTAAGCTAATGCTTCAGCCTGGTAGATTGGCTGATCATTCATGTTATACAAATTGATGTAATAAGTACCGGGCCTTTTTCCATCCTGCGAAGGATCTTCATAAAATGCACCGCCAACAGATTGCTCACGGAACGGTTCGACTGCTTTAACTACAATTGCAGCTTTTGGTTTGGTTCTGAAAATCAGGTCCAGTTTTTCGCGCATGGTATCAATGATTCCCGTAGCGAGGTTTTTGTACTTCTGTCGACCCTCATTTGTATTTGCAAAATAGAATTGGGGATCTTTTCTCATGAAGGCGAAGAACTCGTGTAAATTATCTTTCTTCCAACCGAGATCCTTCATGATTTTACGCATCTCCGTATGAATTCGCGCCACTTCAGACTCACCGATCTGGAATACTTCTTCAGGTTTCAGATCAGTTGTAGTTGTGCTGTGTAATGCAAAAGAATAAAATTTATCTCCGTCAGGCCATTTCCAGGCTCCATCAACAGCGGTCGATTTTTTCTCAAGTTCTTTGGTATAGGAAAGTAATTTCTCGTAAGCAGGCTTTACAACATTTTTTAATGCAGACCTGCAGTTATTAGTCAGTTCATTCTTTTTTCCGGAAGGAATGTTCGCTGTTTTTATTTTGGAAAGGAAGTCTTCATACAATGGATTTAGCGAAGAAGAGTTTTCCATCGGCTGTCCCTTCGTCATCCTTACCATGTCCGCTTCAATCATCGGAAAAACGAATTGAGGAGGAATGATGTGCATACTATCGCGAATTTTCAATCCATCGATATATTGATTAAAAAGTGTGTCCATCGAATTCAGCCTGCTGATGTATGCTTCAGCATCTGCAATCGAATCAATGGAATGCATGTTGATCAGAAAAGCAGGAATGGATGAATGGAAACCATCCATTTGATTCAGAGGATAATTATGAAATCTCCACTTATAGCCGTCGATTTCTTCCTGAAGTTCGTATTGAAAATATTTGTAACTGATTCTTGTCTGATCATCGAGTTTATCGAAATCAATATTTTTTCTCAGACTATCCAACTCCAGCTTCGCAATTTCCAATTCCTTTTGATCGTATTCATCGCTATGGTCTCTCCATTTTCCATAATCCGTTTTTACCCCAAGATAAGTCTGATGTTCCGGATTCCTGCTGAGTTCAGCGTCAAAGCATCGGTCAAAAAACTGATTCGCCTTTATACTTTCCGCACTGATTTCTTCCTTTGAAAAGGATTTCATTTTTTCAGAATGATTTGATTGGCAGGATAGCAAAACCAAAATCCAAAAACCGAAGCCAATGAGACTAGTGAGATTAGTTAATTTCATAAAATCAATTCAGCATTGAACGAAGAGGAAGTACAAAAATTCACTGTAAATTTAACAAAGAATAGTTGAAATAAAGATTAATTCACTAATTTTCTTCCATTCTGGATTGATTTAATAATCCTAAGCAATTATTTAAGACCAAAGATCAATACTACGCTATGTTACAAATTCGTCCGGCATCTGATCAGGATCAGTCCGATATTCTGGCCATCTATAACGATGCGGTATTGCACACAACAGCGACTTTTGATACTGAACCCAGATCCATGGAGTCTCAAATGGAATGGTTTAGAAAACACAAAACAAATCACCCGGTTTTGGTTGCCGAAAAAGAGGGGAAAATTATTGGCTGGGCTTCTCTTAGTCCATGGAGCGACCGCTGTGCTTACGACACCACTGTTGAAGTTTCGGTTTATCTTGAACCTGCTTCAAGAGGCAAGGGTATAGGAGCTGAATTGCTCAATGCGGTGACTTTAGAAGGAGGCAAGTCCAATAACCATACTGTATTATCACGAATAACTTCTGACAACTTTGCCAGTATCCGGATTCATGAAAAAGCCGGATATAAAACTATAGGTGTAATGAAAGAAGTCGGGTTCAAATTTGGAAAATTTCTGGATGTAACTATGATGCAATTTATTTATTCTAATAATATGTGATTACTTCCCTTGGGAATCGGGTCGAATACGTTTCATTTATTAAAGGATTAAAGTATATTTGGTGAGTGCCCATTTCTCTTTAAACACTAAAATTTAATAAATCCGTATCTATGAACACTTTCACAAAGCTGATTTTCAGTATTAATTTCAAAAACCTTTCAGGTAAATTATCCATCCTTTTTGTGTTAACAATCTTTGCTTTCCATGTCGATGCCCAACCGGCAATGAAGAAAGTCTCCAAACCGGAAGGAGAGCAATTAATGTCAAATTTCAAGGAAAAAAATAGTGATGTTACTATTCTTGGACAGGCTTTTACAAAAGCCCAATTGGAACAATTGATCCAGCAATTTCCGGATTGTAACGCTTTTAATGTTTATTTCGCAATAGATAAAAGGGGATCTTATTCCGGAGAAAATCAATATATGTTGTTGCTTGCCCCGGCAGTATTTGATGCAGGAAAAGGCACTTTGAAATATGTAAATGACCCCGGGCATGACAGCTCACTTTATGTTCCGTCTATACTTTGTCCAGATCAATGTGGTTTGATGGAAAATAAATGATCACCCCATGACAAACCATATCTTAATGATGAACCGGAAGCTTTATATTCTTTGGAGAATTTAGAGCCATTTCCCAAGGTGCCTTGGTCGTTAAGAGCGGATAAGATTATAAGCTACACTTTCATTAAAAACACGGGTTTCC
The DNA here is from genome assembly GCA_964391495.1 of uncultured Flavobacteriales bacterium. Classification (GTDB taxonomy): domain Bacteria; phylum Bacteroidota; class Bacteroidia; order AKYH767-A; family 2013-40CM-41-45; genus JADKJP01. Next base: position 4,645 of record CAYMMN010000112.1, read on the forward strand.
ATCCGGATCACACTGGTAACCCGTGTTTTTTTGTATAAATAATTGTTTTATATTTGTTTAGCATCAAAGTTTGGACGATGCTCCTCATATTTAAATTTTAAGACTTAAACATTTTAAACGCTATTGCAATGTCAAAAAACCTTATTATCGTAATTCTTGGCACAGCCTTACTCTTATTAGTTCTGGATGAGACTTGTATCTGGGATTTCATCCCGGACAAATGTACTGAAGGAGTTAAAGTTGACGATTCTACTCTTGTCTCTCTTGCTTCAAATCTTGGCTATGATATTTGTGCCTGCGACAACAAACTTCGTTACGCAGAGGGTACAGCTGAAGCCAATGGTGGCTCCACAATTTCATTTGATGACGCGAAACATTTTTTGAGAAATTTCAAAGAAGGATATGGCACGCCAATGTATGGTGCTTTTATCAGCAAGTTAGCGATTGATAGGATTTTCTGCGCTGATCCAAAAGCGAATGGTATTTATTGTTATACCGGTTTAGCTCAAAAACTTGTTCCTAATACTCCTACTGATGCTTGTATTATTATTGAAGGAGCAACCAGAGCAGATTATGAAATTGAAACCAATACTGCAGGGCTTATTTTCAGAACATCCCCTAAAACCCTTTGTCCTGACCAATGCGGCCTTGTGGGTGCTGCGGCCTCAGGACATGACGTTGACTCAATGCCGGTAGTTACAGGACATTAAATTCTCTCTCCTTATATTGTAAAAAAATTCAGGGTCGCCCCCTTTATGTTTCAGTGCTCGTCCATTTATTCATACATCAGGTACATTTCGATCATTTTCCTGATCATCGCTCTTCCGCATTCACGGGCCATATCACAGCATGTTCCACCACTGCGTTTTGACCGTGTTCATGCTGAAAATAGTCTTTCTGAAAATACAATCCGTAAAATTTTTCAGGACAGCAGGGGTTATATCTGGATAGCAACACAAGACGGTCTGAATCGCTATGACGGGTTTGCATTCACTTTTTTCAATCACGAAACCACAAATCCTAAAAGTATCTCAGATAATTTTATCAATGAGATCTCTGAAGACCGCAATGGAAATATCTGGGTCGGCACACGAAATGGATTAAATGTTTATCGCTATCTGACAAATGACTTCCAACGATTCATGCCTGTCCCGACGGGGCAGATTGGATTACATGGGTCCTATGTGTTGTGCATTAAAGAAGATCCCGATGGTGGTTTATGGATAGGTACTGATGGTGGTGGATTAAATCACATACGCTTTGATACATTAAGCAACTCCGGAACACCGGGAAACGTTTCCATGAGTTTTGAGCAATTCACTTCCGTGAAGCACGATTCATCTTCTCTGGTGAGTAATACTGTTTTCAATATTACGTTTGACAAGTTTGAGCAGATGTGGATTGGAACGGAAAAAGGTCTCAGCCTGATGAGGGGACCGGAATGGAGAAAAAAATCAGGACCGCGTTTTTTTGAAACTGTAAAATATCCCGCATCAGCTCAGACCAACTTTCCTGATCCGAATATTTATGCTCTCATCACAGACGACAATGGAAATATCTGGTTGGGAAACGGAAGCGGACAAATCCGAAAAATTGAAATCCCAACTGCTGATAAATATACAGTGAGTGAAGTGCTGATTCAGCTGACACAGTCGCCGGCAAAATCTTCCATCGCGATGAATGATATTCTCCCTAATCAGGATGGGAGTGTATGGATTGGCAGCTCTATTGGTCTGGTGGAATATTTTCCCGTAGAGTCGAACCTGCCAAACTATATTCTCCGTCAGAAAGAATACATGCAGGGAGTCAGCCTCAGTGATAATTACATTACCACCTTGTGCAGAGATGCAAGCGGATTACTCTGGATTGGCACAACAGGCGGAATCACCATCTACAATCCATGGAAAAACAGGTTTCACTTTCATGATATGAATGTGTTTGGCAGAGATACGATTGACTATTCAGTTAATTCCATCTTTGTTGACAACAAAAATCGTCACTGGTTTTCTACAGATTTTTACGGATTGCGTATCGCTGATCCATCAACAGGTGAATCTACTGTCATAGAATCCATTTCCAATTTATCCATCAATGGATTAGTTTTTGACAAAAACAATGATGCCTGGATGGCCACATCCGGGCATGGAGTTGCGCGCATTAGAGCTTCAGCGCTTTTTCATGGCTCCGGCAACACCATCAATGCGAAAGCCAAACCCGAGTACATCCTTTACACCAAAGGGGATACCAACGGACTTCCAAGCAATATGGTTTTGACCATAGCACTTGACAATCAGGACGGGTTGTGGATAGGAACGGGTAAAGGCCTGAGTTATCTCAATCCTGAAAGAACCAAATTAAAAAGCATCTCATTAAACAGTACAGACAAAAGTTTGTATACAGATAAAATCATTCGAAATATTCATTGTGATAAACAGGATCAGCTCTGGATATGCACGGATGGTGGATTGTTTCGATATAGCATTCCCACCGGAAAAATTGTTCATTATGCATCTGAAAATGGAAATCATCAGAGCCTGAGTCAGTCACGACTCAATTGTGTTTTTGAAGACCAATCCGGAAGACTTTGGATTGGAACAAATGGCGGGGGCCTGGATTTATTCAATAAAGAAACAGGAAAAGTAGAAGCTGTTTATTCTACCGGTCAGGGCCTTCCGAATACTGTGATCTACAGCATACAGGAAGATGCGCTTCAGAATCTCTGGCTCAGTACAAACAAAGGAATTTGCAAGCTCAACCCAAAAACCGGAGAGTGCTCAAATTATGACACACGTGACGGATTACTCTCAGATGAATTTATAGTCAATTCTTCTTACCATTCCTCTGACGGGACATTGTACTTCGGTAGCAACAATGGCTATAACTCCTTCCGTCCCGACAGCATCCGCAAGAATAATTTTATTCCGAAAGTTGTACTCACCGATGTAAAAATATTTGATCAGTCTGTTTTCACCGGTGATTCAAATGATTTACGGGCAGCGCTTCTGGGAGATAAAAAAATCTGTCTGCCTTTCAAGAAAAACAGTATCGCTTTTGAATTCGCAGCTTTGAGTTTTATTGCTCCAGAAAAAAACAAATACGCGTATCAACTGGAAGGTTTTGATAAAGAACTGGTACAGGCAGGTACACGTCGCTTTGTTTCCTACACAAATCTCGATCCGGGAGAATATACCTTTCATGTAAAAGCATCCAACAATGATGGTGTATGGAACGAAACCGGAATTCAGTATACAATCGTCATTTCGCCACCATGGTATCGAACGTGGACATTCAGGATTATGCTTGCGATATTGTTGTCTATGATTGTTTGGGCTATTTACGAAGCACGTTTGCGAAATCTGGAATTACGTAAAGAGCGAGAAGTAGCGATTCAAACCACCCGCCTCAAAGAACAATTTCTTGCAAACATGAGCCATGAAATCCGCACGCCATTGAATGCGATCATGGGAATGACACGTTTGCTCCGGGAAAAAGAACCCAAACCCGATCAGCTTAAATATCTTGATGCAATTGCACAATCTTCCGACAATCTGCTGGTCATTATCAACGACATTCTTGACATCTCCAAGATCGAAGCCGGTAAAATTGAATTGGAAAAAATTCCATTCAGTATTCGCACGGCTTTATCCGGAATTTACGACACCATGCGTTTCAAAGCGGAAGAAAAGGGATTGTACTTCTCTACCTCCGCTACGGAAGGAATGCATGATTATTTCATCGGAGATCCTGTCCGCCTTTCCCAAATGCTGATCAATCTTGTTGGTAACGCGATCAAATTCACACAACATGGCTCAGTGACTATTCGTTGCCAAATCACACCTCAGCACCCTTCACCCGGAGAGATCACACAGGTGAAATTTGAAGTAGTCGATACCGGAATTGGTATTGCGCCTGAAAACATTCATAAAATTTTCGACAGCTTTACTCAGGAAAGCAGCGAAACAACAAGGAAATTCGGAGGAACAGGACTTGGCCTTGCCATCAGTAAAAAGCTTGCCGAATTACAACATGGAACGATCGAAGTTTATAGCGAACCGGCAAAAGGAACAACTTTCGTGGTAACGATACCATATCCTGCCGCTGAAACACCGGTTGCTGAAACAGTAAACAATATTCCTTCTGAAGATCTGCGCAAAGCTTTGCAGGGAATTTCCATTCTGCTTGTTGAGGATAATGACTTCAACAGAATTGTAGCCGTTGATACATTGCATGAAGAACTTACAGATGTGAAGATCGATATTGCCGTGAATGGACTTGAAGCAGTTGAAAAAGTACGTTCAAAACAATACGATGTGGTGCTGATGGACGTCCAGATGCCGGAGATGAATGGTTATGATGCCACCAAGACCATTCGTAAACTGGATTCACCTGCAAAAGACACCAGGATTATCGCGATGACTGCAAGTGCACTCAAAGATGAGGTGGAAAGATGTTATCAGGCCGGCATGAATGATTTTATTGCAAAACCTTTTGACACTGAAGATTTGCTGAAGAAAATCAAAGGGATGGTTTTTGGGAATAAATAACAAAAGATCGAAAAAGTCAGAGATTAAAAAAGGGAGATCTCGAATCAGATCTCCCTTTTTCATTACTTACAATAGTTTAATTCTTCACCGGAAGAAATCCATAGTCTTTTCCGTATTCAAGCATCTGTCCGACAAAATCTTTTGGATATTCAACTTTTATTATCGTATCGCCGATTATATCTATATCTGAA
>CAYMMN010000113.1:0-9375 GCA_964391495.1 uncultured Flavobacteriales bacterium
TTAAATCCGTTATATATTTTAAAGGTGGACATTTCTACTATTAGAAAATTTTTTCTTTTAATGATCCTTCTGAATAGGTGCAAACTGTTTCTGTTAAATCGTCTTGTGGTCCTCTGGAACATACGCACAAGTGTTTTGCCCTTGTACGCACAAAGCAACCTTTAGCGTTTAATATTCGCATTACATCTTTACATATATCCTGTGTCATTACCTCTTGGATTTGCAACCGCCTACCGTGAACATCTTTTACCAAACGAACCAACTTACCTAAGCCCGTGATAATTTCGTTTGGTTGATAATAAATATCACATGAACCGAAGAATGGAGCAAAGTGGTGTTCACACATACTGTAAAACTGAATGTTCCTCATTTCTACAATTCCATTGTAGTCTTTTACATGAACTACATCATTAAGTACATCGTCTGCTTTTAGGGCATAGCCTGAAAATATTTCGTTGTATGATTTACGAATTCGTTGTTCTGATACTTGAAGTTTCTCTCGTACTTTTTCGTTTTCAATGAAACTAAAAAGCGTTTTTAAATTGTCCATAATTTATTTTTTATGATGTACATCTATTGATTGATTTAAGATAAAACTTGGAGTGTTAAGTTTTGACTTTAAATAATTTACTAACGCAACTTCGTTTTCGTCAAAGTCAATAAGCATTAAGTAAGAAACCTGTTTCGCCAAAGTTTTAAAATCATTGCATTTGATTATGGCTTTAAATGGGACAGTTTTAATAAGATTATATCCTAAAGGAAAATTTTTGATTCGTATTTCGGGATTTGATACGGAACAATTGCTGTTTGTCCATTCAAGAAGCTCACCCATAAAATCGTTGTTAGCGTTCAATACCGTTATTACATTTTCAGGACTGATCTCATTAACCTTCATGTTAAGTTCGTTAGTATCATCGTCAATAAATTGGAGGGTGTGTGAAATAAAAATGGTGTTGATTTTTTCTTTGCTGTGAAAATCAAAAAAGTCCGCTTTCTTTCTTATGTGTTCGGGTCTGCACGGGTAATCATGTTTTGAAATTGCGTTCACATCAATCAGGATTGTTTTTTTATCCTTCAACGCTTTAAACGCAATGTCTCCAATGCCCGAACCAACATCTAAAATTGTCGGCTTGAAATATTGCAGTAGTTCCTTTTTTATAATCTCAATTATAATTTCGTTTTCATTGCAATACTGTTCCTTGAAGTCAAAAACTTCTTTCTTAGCAACGGTATTAATTTGCATCATGCTAAGAGATTTTGAAAGGATTAAAGTTTGTTTCATTGTCAAAGTAATCTTCGTTTTCAACTTTTTTAAGCCATTTCACTAAGGGAATAGTTATCGGCAGAGCAATTACTTCCCAAGCAACTTTGAATATCCAAGCCGATAAGAACACTGTTGCCATTACACTAACTGGCATTGTTCCAGCAAACGCAATTATGATAAAAACGGAAGTATCAACCGCTTGCCCTAAAATAGTCGAAAGAATAAAGCGGAATGGCATTGCTTTACCACTTTGCTTTAATTTCATTTTTGCAATTGTCAGTGAGTTTACAAACTCGCCTGTGAGGTAAGCAACAATTGAAGCAACTACTATTCTAAATACTTTTCCTAAAATGGTATCAAACGCAATTTGGTCTTTCCAAAATCCAGCAGGTGGGAGATGCTGTGCTATTGATAAAGTAAAAATCAACAGAAGCAATGAAAAGAACCCTGCCCAAATTGCTTTTCGGCTTTGACTGTACCCGTAAACCTCGGTGAAGATGTCGCCAAAAACATAAACTATTGGGAATAGAATTATGCCCGCAGGGAATGCAGAATTTCCTATCTCAAAGAATTTGGTGTCCAAAATGTTAGAGATAATAAGCGATGCACAAAAAACGCCTGTGATAAGAGAGAAGTATTTGTAGTTTTTCATTTCTTAATTATTCTATACCGCAAATAAACAAATTTACGGGTCGTTAGACTTGTTAAACTAACTTTTTTTGAAAGTTAGGTCTTACCAAATCTACATTGTTGGAGCACGGAACAAAACGTTGATGATTTAACTCTTTGATACTGCCTTTGAGTTATCTTGTACTTTGGCAGGCAAAGACAAATATGTAAAATAAGCTCATTAATTGAAGATAATCAGAAACCCACAACTGCCTCCAAAGCATCATCAGCATCTTTGTGAATGAAGTTGGCTTGATAGCCTATTGTAGTGGAAATCGATGAGTGCCTATAAAGTTTCTGCAACATCTGGATGGAAATTTTATCCCCTGAAATATTTCCGAAAGTATGTCGTGCAATGTGCATGGTCAATTTTTTATCAAGTTTAATTTGTTCACGAATTTTTTCCAGATGTTTATCTATTCGTTTCACTACGTATGATATTTTCCGTTGCATTTCAAAATGATCCGTTGAATCTACTGATTTTAAATCCGGGAAAATAAAATCATCTCGATGTTGGTTTTTGCTCTTGTAAAGTTTAAGTAAATTGATGGCCTTCTCCGATAATTTTAATGAGCCAATTTTTGAATTCTTTCCCATACTGTATGCAAGACGTTTATCCTGAATGTCGCTCCACTTTAGCCGCAGTACGTCCGAAACCCGCATTCCTGCAAGATAGAATGAGAAAAGCCAAAGATTTCTTGCATGCCCGGTATAGCTTTCTTTTTTGAATTTTAGTTCTTCCAATTTTCTAACCTCTGAGATTGTCAACCCTATCTTAATTGAATCAGGTAATTTGATTTTCACCTTCTCTTTGCCAAAGGGGTAATACTTTTGTTCAACCACGTTGCTTTTTATCGCGAGATTAAAAATCGTGCGAATGATAATTAGATGATTTGCAACTGACCTGTCTGATGCCTTTTTAGCTTTCAAATGAGACTTGAATCTATTTAATAATGGGATCGTAATGTCCTGAAATGCTATATCACGTCCGTCAAGGAACTCCTTGAAATTACTTATCCTTGATTGATCTGGATAATACCGATTGTATTTCCCAGCTTTCATAAAATTATCCAAGTACATTTTAGAAATTGAAAAAAAACTTGATCCTTTTGAAAGAGGTTTCAATGCCGAACGGACTACTTCAGGAAGAACAGTTCCTCGATCAGTTTCCAATTGCAAATACTTATCGTTTGCTTCTGCAAGCTTCGTTATGAGAAAATAGTTGAGTCGGGTTGAATTTGGATGTGATTTACGAACTCGATGCTGTGCGCTATCCCATTCGCTTTCCTTAATGCTTTGGCCTGTATAGACATATGAAGAACGTCCATCTTGTGTAATTCGAATTGCTAATGGATATGTTCCATCCTTGTTTTTCTTCTTTCTAAGCACTACCTTTACCGTTGCCATTTTAAGTATGTATCAATATTAGGTACAATAAAGGTACAACTTTTCTTGGTTTTGCGTTCATTTCATATAGTTCCATTTGAGAGAAAAAGACTCTATTTTTCTCAATATCAATACAAATGAATACAAGTGGGTACAGGTTCATTTGGGCTCATAACCCAAAGGTCACAGGTTCGAGTCCTGTCCCCGCTACCAAAAGAAATAGCCGAAGAAATTCGGCTATTTTGATTTAATTTCGGTCTTATTCCGAATAGTTCATTTTTAATTTCAAATCACCCGTGTCTACCATTGTTGCCATTGTAGGTCGTCCGAATGTGGGTAAATCCACTCTCTTCAACCGTCTCACCGAATCACGTAAAGCGATTGTCGATGAGCACAGCGGAGTTACGCGTGACCGTCACTATGGCCATGCTGAATGGAATGGCAAGAAATTTTCCGTCATCGATACCGGTGGATATGTGCGTGGCTCCGATGATATTTTTGAAGAAGAGATTCGTCGTCAGGTAGAAGTTGCAATTGAAGAAGCGGATTTGTTGCTGTTCGTCGTGGATGTTGAAATCGGTATCACTGATCTTGACGATGCCATGGCTGCTGTGCTTCGTAAAACAAAAAAGAAAGTATTCATCGTTGCCAATAAAGTTGACAACCCTCAGCGTATTCCGGATGCCGCGGTATTTTATAAAATGGGTCTTGGTGATCCATACTGTGTTTCTTCCATCAGCGGTAGCGGAACAGGTGAATTGCTCGATGATCTGGTGAAAGAATTGCCGAAAGAATTTGTCGACGAAACAGAAGGACTTCCGCGTTTCGCGATTGTTGGTCAGCCGAACGTCGGTAAATCTTCACTCTTGAACATGCTCACCGGTGAAGAGAGAAGTATCGTTACACCTCTCGCCGGGACGACCCGTGATACCATTCACCAGCGTTATTCAAAATACGGACATGATTTTCTTCTTGTCGATACCGCAGGTGTTCGCAGAAAAAACAAAGTAAAAGAAGATCTGGAATATTATTCGGTGCTTCGCTCCATTCGCGCGATTGAAGAAGCCGATGTGTGCTTATTCATGATTGACGCGCAGAGCGGCATCAATGCGCAGGATCTCGCGATCTTCAGTCTGATTGAAAGAAATAAAAAAGGTGTTCTCATTATTGTCAATAAATGGGATCTCATGGAAAAAGATCAGCATTCGGTGAAAAAATACACCGAGATGATTCAGTCCAAAATCGCCCCATTCACCGATGTGCCGATTGTGTTTACATCTGTGCAGGACAAACAACGTATTCACAAAGCCCTTGAAATGGCGGTGCATGTGTATGAGAACCGGATCAAGAAAATCAAGACTTCCGAACTGAATGATTTCATCCTTCCTATTATGGAGAAAACACCTCCGCCAACGGTAAAAGGAAAATATGTTAAAGTAAAGTACGTCACTCAACTTCCAACACATACGCCGCAATTCGCGTTTTTCTGCAACCTTCCGCAGTATGTGAATGAACCTTACAAGCGTTTCCTCGAGAATAAACTCCGTGAACGCTTCGATTTTTCAGGTGTTCCGATCAATTTATTTTTCCGAAGCAAAAACAAAGAAGATTGATTGAATTGAAGATTGTTGATTGAGGATTGTTGATTGAAGATTGTTGGTTTTTGATTGATGATGCAGTTTTCAAGTTGAGGCTTCAAGTGAAGCGAAATTCTATTATTTTTACGAAAAATTAATTCTATGAGGCTACTGACATTGCTTTTTATCTTCATTGGTTTGAATTCCGCTGTGGCGCAATCTTCCTTTGTTCTGAACGGAAAAATTTCTGATGCAAAGGAGAAATCTGTGCAGGTGCAAATCAACCGTTCTTATCTTTTATATAAACCGGAAATCACAACCGTTCCTCTTACGTCCGGTCAGTTTAACTTCACCCTTAATCTTGAAAGAAACAGGATTGTAGAATTGACTTATGGGTCGATGAAGATGCCTGTTTATGCTGAGCCGGGGAAAGCCTTAAGTATTGAATTCACAGATGCGATTCCGGTCCAAATGCAAATCAATGGAAGTGTGGCCGAAGAAAATGGAATGGTGCAGAAATTCTTCACACTCTTTCAGGCTGATTTTAACGACAGTCTCATCCAGGCGCGTGCACTTTCTTCTACGATCGATGCTTTTGAAATGGAAGCATTCAAGCAAAGAAAGACGCAAAGTGAGTTTCTGAAAAACGCTCCTCAAAAAGATAAATTATCACCTGATTTCGTCCTCTTTCTTCAGGATCAGATAAATTATCATTACTGGCGTCAGATTCTTGCATATCCCATTCTCAATGCAAATAAAGATCAAAAAATCCTGACTGTTTCTCCATTACCTGCTGTGATGCTGGAAGGACTTGAGAAAGTTAATGTGAGTAATGAAAAGGCTTTGGTAAGCGATGCTTATCGTGAGTTTCTCAAATATTACGTGACCTATTTTGCTTCCAAGGCAAATGGATTTAATAAATTCAAAGATCCTTCCACTTCCGCTGATCGCAAACAGGCGGTCGCGAAGGAAAAGTTGAATGGACAAGTATATGCATATTGGCTGGCGCGATTTACAACGGATGAATGCGAGCGCATGTCTCCTTTTATCATGAAAAAAATGATGGCGGAGTTAAAAGAAAATGACGCCGCCAATATTTATACACCTTCGGTTAAAGCACATTGTGACGGACGCACAGGCGTTTCACTCACACAACAAGCCGAACCCGTAAAGGAAGCAAAGGAGAGTTCAAAAGCTTCAGATGATGGTCTCGATCTTACCGATGTCAATGGCAAATCTGTTAAGCTGAGCGATTTCAAAGGGAAAGTAGTTTACATTGATTTCTGGGCAAGTTGGTGTGGACCCTGCCGCGGAATGATGCCGTTTTCAAAACAATTGCACGAGAAACTCACAGACAAGGAAAAAAAACAAATTATTTTTCTTTATATCTCTATTGATGCAAACAAAGATGGATGGCTCAAAGGAATTAAGGATATGGATATCCAGGGAGTCAATGTTCTTTCTCCGGGAAATTGGAGTTCAAAAGCATGCAGTTATTTTCAGATCAATAGTATTCCCCGCTACATGATTATGAATAAGAAAGGAGATATCGTTAACTTCAATGCACCACGTCCTGTAGAACCAACATTGATCGAAGAGCTACGAAGATATGCAGCCGAGTAATGAAGTGTAAATGGCTTAAAAGAATTTGAATTCAAAAGTCAAAATTCAAAAGGCAAAAAGCAAATTCATCACCCGATATTAAACCAGTTTGCATTAGTGTCCATTCCCAATCACAAATCACTAACCACTAAGCACCAACCACTAAGCTCCAACCACTAAGTACCAGAAACCAACAACCAACAACCAACAACCAATGTTCGACAATCTCCTACAACTAATCAAAGAAAACGCCGGCGAAGCTATCATTAATAATCCTGCCATTCCGAATGAGAAAAATGATGCAGCAATTTCCGTTGCAGGAGAGGGGATCATGGATCAACTGAAAGGAATGATGAGTGGTGGCGGTGCACAGAATCTGATGGAAATTTTTCAAAGCGGGAACGCGGGTTCACATCCGGCAGTCGGGCAAATCGGTAACAATGTCGCTCAATCTTTAATGAATAAATTTGGCATTGATGCTGGACAGGCGAGTGGAATTGTTCAGTCGCTTATTCCGACAGTGATGAACAAGCTGGTACACAAAACCAATGATCCCAATGACAGCTCCTTTGATTTACAGGGCATCATGAGTTCATTGGGCGGAGGCGGAGGAATTATGGACAATCTGAAAAAAATGTTTTAAATATCGTTCGTTATACTTTAAGTTTCTATTGAATAAAAGATAATCTCCCTTGAATTTTCATAATCCTTCCGGTTTCCCCGGAGGGATTTTTTTTTGAATTTAACCAGAAATATATTGGTCGGCTAAGGGTTCTTGTGTATTTTGTCATCTGAAAATTTACTTTATGTCTACTGAAAAAGTCAAACACCCAGCCGGTTTACGTTTTTTATTTTTTACAGAGATGTGGGAGCGTTTCGGGTATTACCTCATGCTCGGAATTCTTTTCCTTTACATGACCGATACTGCAAAAGGCGGTCTTGGCTTTGAAAGAAAAGAAGCATCGGATGTTTTCGGAACTTTTATCGCCCTTGTTTTTCTGACACCTTTTATTGGCGGTTTGCTTGCCGACAGAGTTCTCGGGTATCGTACATCTATCACAATAGGCGGGATTCTGATGGGAGTCGGATACATGTCGCTCGCGATTCCGGGAGTAACGATGTTTTATGTTTCGCTTTTATTGATCATCGTCGGCAATGGATTTTTCAAACCGAATATTTCCACACTCCTGGGAAATTTATACAATGAACCAAAGTATAAACAGAAGAAGGATGCCGGTTACAATATTTTCTATATGGGAATAAATATCGGAGCCTTCATCTGTAATTTTTTTGCCGCTTATCTGAGAAACACATTTGGCTGGGGTCATGCATTCATGGCAGCGGGAATCGGAATGTTGCTGGGTGTCGCGATTTTCTGGATTGGAAATAAACATTACAAACACGCGGATGTATTGAAACCTGCAAATCCGGAGGATATGGGTTTGGGAAAAGTCTTTGGCGTGGTTTTGTTGCCGGCCTTCATCGCCGGTTATCTGGGATGGATCATTCCAGGAAATATTTTCGGATCAGATTCTACTGACGCGTTCATTTTTGGCGCGCTGCCGGTCGCGATTTTCTATGTCACCTTACTTTCTCGTCTCAATGCGGAAGATCGCAGGCCCGTATCCGCATTGCTGGCCATCTTTGGTGTTGTCATTGTATTCTGGGCTATCTTCAAACAAAATGGTACGGCTCTTACAACCTGGGCTGAGAGTTATACCGACAGAGAATTACCGGCTGTTATTGTTCCTGCTGCAAAAACAATTGGTGTAGTGCAGGAATTAAAGTTGGAAGAAGACACATTCCCCAAAGTGGATGCGCAGTTTCGTACTCAGAAAGATCCTCAGGGTAGTATTATCAAAGAAGTAAGTGTTCCACATTATTTTATGAATTTGTCAAAAGACAGGTGGCCTGAATCCGGAGGAACTTTACATCTTGTCTCCACAGAATTGTTTCAGTCCGTGAATCCGTTTTTTGTAGTCGTCCTCACACCTTTAGTCGTTGGATTCTTTGCGTTTATGCGACGGCGAAACAGAGAACCATCAACACCGGCCAAAATATTCTGGGGCTTGCTCATTACAGCTCTCTCAACACTCGTGATGGTAAGCGCTGTACTTGTTAGTCAGAATGGTTTGGAAAAGAGTTCTGCCATGTGGTTGGTCGGAGTTTATGCCGTGATCACTGTCGGTGAGTTGTGTTTAAGTCCAATGGGCTTGTCACTGGTTTCGAAACTCAGTCCGCCAAGGCTCACATCACTGATGATGGGCGGCTGGTTTCTGAGTACATCGATCGGAAATAAAATGTCAGGCGTGCTGGCTGCTCTTTGGGATGGATATGAACACAAAGAGAATTTTTTCTGGGTGAACTTCTTTGTTGCCTTACTCGCTGCCGTTTCAATTCTCTTTATGTTGAAATGGCTGAGAAAAATTGTTGAGGAGCACACTGCTTAAAAGTGTAACCACTGCATCAGCAATGTAAGCAAAAGTATCCCGGTAAGATTCAGGATCAATCCGGTTTTCATCATACTTTTCACAGGAATATATCCTGTTCCGTATACAATGGTGTTCGCCGCGGTGGCAACGGGAAGCATGTATCCAAACGAAGCCGCGAGTGTTGCCGGAACCATGAGCTGTAAAGGATCAGCACCCATTGTTGATGACAAGGGCAGAAGGATGGGAAGCATCAGCTGGATACTCGCGACATTGGATGCGAACTCGCTTAATATCGTGACAAGTGTTGCGACACCCAGAACAATCATCCAGGTTGGAAAATCTTTGAGAAGGATCAGTTTACCTGCAAATAAATTTCCTAGTCCGCTTTGTTCAAAGCCCTCTGCAAGTGCGAAGCCGCTACCAAATAATAAGAGAATTCGCAATG
>CAYMMN010000114.1:0-9375 GCA_964391495.1 uncultured Flavobacteriales bacterium
TTTTCCGGCTTTCTTTTTTTTATTCTTAACCCAATATAGGTCAGTTAAGATTTTTTATGTCCCTGTTAATGATGATGGTCAAACCAACTATGGATGCTTCTTCTCCGCTATTTCCCTTTTTATTTCTGTTCAGCAATGTATCTGTTCTTTGTTGAGCAATACCAAGAATATTTTTCTTAAAACTCATGTACATGGATGTGTTATTCGTTCTTGACTCCGTCACAAGTTCATCTACATCAATACCAAGTTTCTCTGCTATCGCTTCAATTTTTTTAAAATAGCTAGACAATTTTGCCAGCTCCGGGTGTTTTTCAATTGTGAGTCTCATGTAACAAAGAATAAAAGCGTTGATGGGCTATTTATTGCGCAGACAAGGAAATGAAAATTTAAATAACAGTCAATAGAAATTGCGTCAAAAATTGCGGATCATTTAATAAACGAAGTATATATTTCTAAAATGCAATAAATCGATTTTGCGATTGAGATTATCCAGAAATCCTACTTAACATAATGTTCGTTGATGCTGATAATTTTAACTTATCGGGAATCAGGTGAGAGCTGGTTTCATCTGTAGCAACTCGAAAAATATCAGGGTTGATTAAATACATACTGCAAAAGATTCGCTCCCATTCTCAGCGCTTTCTGATGTAACTCAGGTGAGTCTTTGTGCACATCATAGTCTTCCCAACCATCACCGAGGTCACATTCATAAGAATAGAAACAAACAAGACGGCCTTCATAAATCAGTCCGAAACCTTGTGCTGGTTTTCCATCATGTTCGTGAATTTTTGGCAAACCTTCAGGGAATTCAAACTTCTGGTGATAGATCGGATGCGAAAATGGAAGCTCAACAAAATCCAATTCAGGAAAAACTTTTTTCATTTGTGGCCTGACATAAGGATCAATACCAAAATTGTCATCGATATGAAGAAAGCCTCCACCTAAAAGGTATTTTCTCAAATTATCGGCTTCGGCATTTGAAAGAACCCAATTGCCATGACCGGTCATGTGTACAAATGGATAATCAAATAACTCAGGACTTCCTGCTTCAACAATTGCCTGCTCTGTCTGGATATTCGTTCCCAAATTCTGATTACAAAACTTTATGAGATTTGGAAGAGATGTTTCGAGATTTGCATACCAGTCACCACCACCATTGTATTTAAGTAAACCAATTTTAAAAGAAGGGTCACTTGCATTGGATGAAATGCCGGCGATAAGAAACAGAAGAAGGAACAATCTTTTCATGACCTGGAACAGATACTATATTTTATTTGTGATGGCATTCATGGTTGTCAGTATGGCACATGCCATGAGACCGGCAGTTTCAGTTCGCAAACGTGATTTACCCAAAGATACTGGAATAAATCCTGATTTTTTCGCAAGTTCGATTTCCTCTTCATGAAAGTCACCTTCAGGCCCGATGAGGATCAAAGCATCATTCCCAGGTACATACACTTCCGCCAGGAAATTATCAGCATCCATCGTACAAATGAATCGAGATCCATTACCCGGATTTTCAATGTGCTTTTTAAAATCTGTCATTGGATGGAGTAATGGAAGTTTGCCATTCCACGACTGTTTTAACGCTGAGATCAGAATTTTATTCATTCTGTCCAGCTTCAATTCTTTCCTTTCAGAACGCCTGCAATTCAAGGGTGTAATTTCATCAATACCAATTTCGGTTGTTTTTTCAAGAAACCATTCGAAACGTTCATTGTTTTTTGGAGGTGCAATAGCAATGTGCAAATTGTATTTTCGATCCACATATTTGTCATTAACTCCTGTCACTTTTACCAGGCAATGTCTGGGATCTGTGTTTTCGATTTCAGCTGTATAGAATTTTCCGGAACCGTCTGTGAGAGCAATTTTATCACCTGCACCATAACGTAACACTTTGATCAGATGTTTTGATTCTTCTTCCGGAAGGGTGAATGAAGCAAGAGGATCAATGTTGCTGGTAAAAAATAATTCCATGGTACACACCTGTTTCTATTTCGAAATTACGCTTCAGGGATCAAATAAAAAAACCTTCTCTGTAAGAGAAGGTTTTTAAATCAAATATATTTTGCTCAGGCATTCACCACAAGTTTCGGTGCAGCATTGAGGATTTCCTCATTTGCATACTCCGCATACTGTGCAAAATTCTTAACGAAAGATGCTGCAAGTGTTTGAGCTTTCGCATCGAATTCATTCTTGTCGTTCCAGGTATTACGTGGATTGAGAATTTCATTTGGAACGCCAGGGCAGGTTTTTGGCATAGCCAAACCGAATACCGGCATTGTTTCAAACTGAACATTGTCTAACTCTCCATTCAACGCTGCACTAATCATGGCGCGTGTGAATGATAATTTCATTCGTGAACCAACACCATAGGATCCGCCGGACCAACCGGTATTCACAAGCCACACATTTACTTTGTGTTTTTTCAGTTTCTCACCAAGCAGTTCGGCATATTTTGTCGGATGGAGCGGGAGGAAAGCTTTTCCAAAACAAGCGGAGAAAGTAGTAGTAGGTTCTGTGATTCCGACTTCAGTTCCTGCAACTTTTGCTGTGTATCCTGAGATGAAGTGATACATTGCTTGTCCTGCATCCAGTTTTGAAATCGGAGGCAATACACCAAAAGCATCGCAAGTGAGAAAGAAAATATTTTTTGGAATGCCGGCTATGGATGGCTCCACCGCGTTTTCAATGTGATCAATAGGATAAGCTACACGGGTGTTTTCTGTCTTGCTTATATTTTCGTAATCCACTTTGGTTGTGCCTTCGTAGAATTCAATATTCTCAACGAGTGCTCCAAAACGAATGGCATTAAAAATCTGAGGTTCTTTTTCTTTTGTAAGGTTGACACATTTCGCGTAGCATCCTCCTTCGAAATTGAATACAGTATTTTCCGCCCATCCATGTTCATCATCACCGATGAGTCCGCGATTCGGATCAGCTGACAAAGTGGTTTTTCCGGTTCCGGACAAACCAAAGAAAATTGCTGTATCGCCGGTTGGTCCGATGTTAGCGGAACAATGCATGGAGAGCACATTTTTTTCATGAGGCAAAACAAAATTGAGAACTGAAAAGATTCCCTTTTTGATTTCACCTGTATAACCTGTTCCTCCGATGAGAATTATTTTTTTTGTGAAATTGACAATCGCGAAATTGCTCTGACGAGTTCCGTCGAGTTTCGGATCAGCATGAAAGCCCGGTGCACATAAGATTGTCCACTCCGCTTTTGTTGTCTTTAAAATTTCTTCATTCGTTGGGCGGAGGAAGAGATTATTTGCAAACAGATTTTGCCATGGTGACTCGGTGACAACACGAATATTCAGTCTGTATTTTGGGTCAGCACAAGCATAAGCATCACGCACATAAATTGTTTTACCCTGAAAATAGGCAGTTACTTTTTCATATAGTCTGTCAAACTTTTCAGGATCGAATTTAATATTGATATCGCCCCACCAAACTGCTTTTTCTGTTTTATCATCGCATACGATAAATTTATCTTTTGGCGATCGCCCGGTGAATTTTCCGGTGTCAACCGCAAGTGCTCCGGTATCGGTGAGCATTCCTTCACCGCGGATAATTGTTTCTTCAACCAATTCTGCAGGACTTAAATTCCAGTAAGCATCAGAAAAATGCTTCAAGCCCAGATCAGCGATGGTCGCATCCTTCGCTTTTAATCCGAATTCATTCATGATCAAGTGATTTGTAGGTTGGGATTTTATTGGACAAAGTAAGGGAAAATTTATGAATTTGCCGAATTTCAGCGCTTGCGTTTGTGCTGGCACGGGCGGTTTTCATAAATATTTACCCATTTAGCCGTTTTTAGTAATTCCTTTGTTCTGGCCACAAATTCAGCCTGTTGGGATGCATTCAATTCGTTCAGTCGAAGACAAAAATCCGTTTCGCCTTCACGTCCCCAATTGGTTCTTTCATAATCAATGGTTTTACCTATTTCTCCGGCGTATTTTCCGATACTCTCCTCGAATTTCAAAAGATTGGGTCCGTCTGTACCCATTCCGATAGAAAAGAAAACCACTGTTAATCTGTAATTATCAGCATTTGAGCTATCCACAGGAGCCGGCTCTGTTGCTTTTGTAACCGGAGGTGTTGTGGTTTCGGTTTCCACTTTTGCCGCAGATGTTTCAGGAGCTTTTGTTGTTTCTTTGTGATTCTTACAGGCTGCAATCACAATAAGTGATGCAATCAAAAGAGATTGAGCTTTTTTCTTCATGGAGAATAGTTTTCTTTACTTACTAATTTGAAATGTACAACAATTAATCACGGACTTAATGATATTCAGCCGGATTTTTTTAACATCCTGTTCCGGACAAATGAAATTTCCGGAAATCATGATTTGCATCATGTGATTTCATCCATTATTTTTTATTGCAGCGATTAGCAATAATATCCATCCGACAACAAAACAAAGTCCTCCAAGTGGTGTAATCGGACCGAGGAATGATTTCCAACTGTCGATGCCCAGAATCTCCCGTGTTGCAAGGAGATAAATTGAACCGGAAAATAAAATCACTCCGGCGATAAAAAAGTAACCGGAAAAATTCATGGAGGAAGCGTTCATTTTGTCTGAAAGCAGCGCAACCAACAAGAGAGCCAATGCATGATAAACCTGATAGCGTACACCCGTTTCAAAAATTTGCAATGATTCAGGACTTAATTTTGCTTTCAGGGCATGAGCTCCAAATGCTCCCAGGATAACAGCAAGTCCGCCAAGTAAAGCGCCGGAAATTAAAAATATCTTTTGCATAGGATGGTATAAAAAAAGAGCTCTCCGAAGAGAGCTCTTTGAGTAAGTGATTATTTACTGATGAATTTATTCAAATCATCAACAGAACTTTCGAATTCAAAAGCATCGTTGACTTTGTAATAATTACCGATATCGTAAGTATGGCTATAAGCATATTTTGCATAATCCAGCCTTGTATTTTCAAAATCAAAGAGTCCGAGTACTTCACGAACCTGTGCAGAAGTCAGGCAATTATTCTGTAATACTTGTTTGGCAATAGTGAGTTTTGTGTTTTCAAAATCCTTTGATTTAATTGTCTGTTTCATGCTTTCAAAGTCTCTGGGTGCCATAGGAACAGGACATCCATAAGGACCACTGTATCCGGTAACATAAACAACTTGAGTTGGAGGAGGGTTAGAAACTACAACTGTATTTGCAGGAGCAATATTGGAAGAACTACTGGTAGTAGTTACCGAATGCGTGGTAGTAGTAGTTGTTGTAGTGGAAGAAGTTCCGCTTTCCATTCCATCCATTCCCATTCCGGATGCATTTATACTGATATTTCCACCCTGTTCACCCATATTGATTCCCATATTCAGACTTACATTATCAGAGCCTGTTCCGGAACCTGTTGTTGTTGTAGTTTGTGATTGCTGTACAGTTGTTGTTGTAACAGCTGCAGGCGGGGGAGTTGTTGAATATACCACTACTGTTTGAGTAGGGGCACTGGGTGGAGCCTGTGCAAGAGGAACAGCACTTACATAACGGGTCACGTATTCACCTTTTTTATTTTGTTTGATATTCCAGGTAACCTCGTTTCCCATTTCATTGAAATACATATTCCAGTCGAGATACCCCAATTTGGTATCAGCGAACATGATACGGCATTTGTAGTTTGGAGCATTTAACCCGGTGAGTTTGACGTTGGTCTCTGGTGTTGCATTTTGCAAAACACCATTTAAAATTACCTGGAATTTTTCACCGTTTTCTGCAAATAAAATTGCATTGTTTGATTGTGCAATGGCGGTCATTGAAAACAATAAGACCAGACCGAACAGGTAGATTGTTCTTTTCATAAGGGTAGTGTTGATATAAATGATTCTAGATTTTTGTGTTGTTTTTTGACCGAAACCAACATCGTGCCAAATATGCGCCAAAGATAATAATTTGATTCCTCGGGCATCCTGCCGGCAAGGAAAGAAAACAATAACCGGTTGTTAATTAATTAATCTGTTCAAAATTCAGGGAATGCGAGGAAAGACGAATTAATTCAGACCGGAAATGTACCTTCGCCACAAAAATTAGAATACATGCGAAATGTGCTTTTGATCGGTGCCGGCCGGTCTTCTTCATATCTGATAAAATACCTGCTCGAACATGCCGAAACTGAAGGATGGACCCTGACAGTAGCGGATGTCACTGAAGAGAATGCGAAAATGAAAATCGGGAATCATCCTTCCGGAAAAGCGATTCGTTTTGATATTCAGGATGAAAATTTACTTCAGTCAGAAGTAAGAAAATCCGAACTGGTTATCTCCATGTTACCGGCTCATATGCATCTTCCGGTAGCGGCAGAATGTGTGAAGCAGAAAAAAAATCTTGTAACTGCTTCTTATGTTTCAAAGGAAATGCAGGAGCTTGACGCGGATGCTCGGGCGAATGGAGTAATTCTGTTGAATGAATGCGGGCTTGATCCTGGTATTGACCACATGAGCGCGATGCAAATCATCCATGATCTTCAATCAAAAGGAGCTGTCCTCGATTCTTTTAAATCTTTCACCGGCGGATTGGTTGCTCCTGAATCAAATGATAACCCCTGGGGTTACAAATTTTCCTGGAACCCCCGAAATGTGATTCTTGCCGGTCAGGGGACAGCGCGTTACATCGAAAATGGAAAGTACAAGTACATCCCGTACAACAGACTATTTGCAATGTCAGAATCTTTTCATGTTGAAGGACATGGTTCCTTTGACGGATATGCAAACAGAGATTCACTGGCATACCGTAAAATTTACGGACTGAATAATATTCCGACTTTATTACGCGGAACTTTACGTCAGGAAGGTTTTTGCAAACGATGGAATGTTTTTGTTCAGTTGGGTCTTACCGATGATACTTATCAGATCGAGGATTCAGAACATCTTACTTATGCTGATTGGGTTGATGCTTATATTCCATCGAAGTTCACCGGGAAAACTATTCGTGAACGTTTAGCAGCCTTTCTGCAATGTTCTCCTCTTGATCCGGTACTAGAAGATATCGCATGGACAGGTATTCTCGAGCAACGTGCCATCAAACTGAAGAACGCAAGCCCTGCACAAATTTTACAACAACTGCTCGAAGAAAAATGGGTCTTGAAAGAATCAGACAAAGATCTGATTGTGATGCAACATTTGTTTGAATACAAGTTAAACGGAAAATCTTATTTGCATACTTCTTCGCTAGTTGTCAAAGGTGAAAATTCTGTCTACACTGCCATGGCACGTACGGTAAGAATTCCGGTAGCGATTGCAGCACGGTTTATTTTTAATGGGAACATAAAAATGTCGGGTGTTCAGGTACCTGTGCACAAAGAAATATATGGTCCTTTGCTGGAAGAATTAGCACGTACCGGTATTCATTTTACTGAGAAGACGAAGGAGTTGATTTGAGATTCAGATAATATTCCTTTGTGAGTTTGATGTAATTTTCAGTAAAGGAATTATCTTCTTCCTGAATAATTAGTTCTTCTTCCGTAAGCAATCCGAAGTGATAACCGAATTCCATCATCAAACGTTTTTCTGTTTTTGAGGCTTTTGTCTTAACCCTGATCAGGTGGTGACAAAATAATCCTTCGGTGTGAGCCTGGTCCATAAATTCCATTCCTTCTTTAAAAGGAAGTATTACACAAAACCTTCCGGCAGGTGCCAGTATTTTTTTTACACCGTTAATCAACTCTTTAAAGGACAAACAGTCGTTGTGTCTGGCGTTGATTCTGGATTCATGGGTGGGCTTAGATGCGTGTTGAAAATAGGGAGGGTTAGAAACAATCAGATCATATTTCCCCGGGTGTGTGCTCACAAAATCCTGAAACGACTGGTGAAAGATGTGTAAACGGTCGAACCAGGGAGAGATTCTGAAGTTTTCTTTTGCCTGTAAAAAAGCACCTTCGTCAATATCCACCGCATCTATTTGAGCGAGGGATTTTTGAGCAAGCATGAGAGCAATGAGACCTGTTCCTGTTCCGATGTCAAGGATGCGTAACGCAGTGTAAGGCTGAACCCATGAGCCCAGCAATACAGCATCGGTGCCAACTTTCATGGCACATTTTTCCTGATGCACGGTAAACTGTCGAAACCGAAAAGTTGTATCGCTCATACATTTCTTACCTCCAAGATAGGTAAAAATAATGAACCATGAATTTCAAGGCAGTCAGCAAAAGTTAACAGGATCCCAAGGATCAGATGTCAAGATAAACCTGAATGAGACCTTCCGGTAAATTCAATACAATTTGTTTCTTTTCTTCGTCTACTTCTAAAAGCACCTGTTCGTTCAGTGGAAATAAGATTTCTTTACCATTTACAGTGCAATGTGCCACCCATTGCATAGGCAATTCCTCTACTTCTTCGATAATTCCAAGTGATCCAAATGAATTGTCAACCGCAGTAAAACCAACAAGATCGGGCCAGTCAAGGGTCAGGTCTTCGCGAATTTTTAACTTCTCAGCATAAACTGTTTGCTGAATCAGTTTCTTAGCCCGTACTTCATTATCGATCTGCTCGAATTTAACAATCAGGTCATCTCCTTTGCCTGAAAATTCAACGATTGCGAAGGGAACCGGAAGACCATCAAGTTCAATAAAAAGATAGTTCGCATTTTTCAGGGCAGATGCATCAATATGTTCAAGAGCCAGAATCACCTGTCCTT
Organism: uncultured Flavobacteriales bacterium; assembly: GCA_964391495.1. Lineage (GTDB taxonomy): Bacteria > Bacteroidota > Bacteroidia > AKYH767-A > 2013-40CM-41-45 > JADKJP01. The sequence goes on from CAYMMN010000114.1 coordinate 8,648, forward strand.
TGTATCCGTGAACTTTAGAGATAAACCCGACTTTGGTTAGTTTGGGTACTTTCATGCTCTTCATTGACCTGAAATAAAAAATCCGTCCGGTGTAGTTCCGGACGGATCATTAAGATTGATAGCTTATGCTTCAGCGGATGGTTCTCCGGCTTCAGCTTCACCTTCAGCGGCTGCTTCAACCGGTGGAGGAGTATTCTTCACACGAATTGCTTCGAGTTTTGCTTCTTTCTTTTTAGCCTCATCAGCAAGACGAGCTTCACGCTCTTTCACCGTTTCATTTTTCAAACGGGAACGTTTCTCTTCGATCTTGTTGTTTTTGGATTCAAGCCATGCGGTATATTTCGCATCAGCTGCCTCCTGAGTGATTGCGCCTTTTGCAATACCTCTGTCGAGGTGACTGCGGAGCAATACACCTTTATAAGAAAGGATCGCACGACATGTGTCAGTTGGCTGAGCACCGTTTTTAAGCCACGTCAGGGCTTTGTCGTTGTCGATTTGAATGGTCGCGGGATTCGTGTTTGGATTGTAGTTACCGATAACTTCGATAAACTTACCATCTCTGGGAGCACGACTATCCGCTACCACGATGTGGTAATAAGCCTGGTGCTTTTTACCGTGACGTGATAATCTGATTTTTACTGGCATCTTTAGAACTATTTGATGGTTTTGGGTATCCTTACCGCCGACCAAGGCGGATGAGCGTTCTCCTTACACTCTTTTAAAAGGAG
>CAYMMN010000115.1:0-9343 GCA_964391495.1 uncultured Flavobacteriales bacterium
CAATGGGAAGTATGTGCGTTTGCACCGGACCTCCTGACAGTATTATTCTCGGCAGTATGGGAGTCATGATCGGCAAACAGCCGGCGGCCCGAATGGGTGATATGACTGCGCATGGAGGATCTATTGTTGTCGGACTGCCAACTGTAATGATTGGCGAAATGGGACCTGGCGCTGCTTCGATTCCTCCTGTGATTTTGCCTGTGTTAATTGCCATGCTTATTGATGCGATCAACAATCCACCTAACCCTTTGGCAAATCCAAAAGTTCAGGAATTGGTTTTAAAGTCCCCTACTCTTGCAAACAATTTGGTTTCATTACAAAGTAAAGGATGGGTTATTAAATATGGCGTACCCGGTAAAGGCACATTTGCTGACCGTACAAAATCAGAAATAGTATTGGACCCTAACAATACAGACGGAGTACAAATGACCCAGTCTCTTGCGCATGAGTCAGGACACGCAATGTATACTCCTGATCCATACGTTCCACCAGGGAAACTCTCCAAGGCCGATTATGCAAGTAAAAATGCAAATTCGGGTTTGAAAGATGAAGGCGAAGCAACGCTCACTAATGCACAAGTCAGAAATGAGATTAATACAAATGGAGGCGATGATATCGGCATTGCCGGATCCAAATCGGATGATTATCAAAAAGCTTATGAAAATTATGAAGTAAACGGTGACAGAGAAAAATCGCGTCAGGAGATTGCGGATATATTCGCTGACGGGGAACATCCCAGTACCGCACCCGGTCAAACATATAGAGAATATTACTCTCAGCCTTATAACGATTATTATGACAAGAATGTAAAACCATGAATCTCTCTTTCATAATTACAATTCTTATGACCACTACACTCCCGTTCAGTAATATAAAAGGCCAACTACCCGATAACGAAATGGAACAGATTATCCAAAAATTGATTGTGAATCGCTCCGCTGATATTGAAAAGATTGAAGAATTGCTGAAGCTGAAAACAGAGGTTGACTCAATTACATCAAACGCCTTTTTTACTGTCTATACCTGGCATTCTGATAAATCGGAATTCCCGTTTACAAACATGGAGATGCGTCTGCCTGTTCCTGAGTCGAAAGCAACAAAAGAGTGTCTGTTTATTTTTGAGCTTGAAAAAGATAACCGTTTCACCAAAGCCTATCTCACAGAACAATTTGGAGATTCTATTCATGTCGTTCCACCCAGGCCGGGACAACTCGGAGAACAAACAACCTATTACCAAATTGACGGCAAAAACAATACACTGAGTTTCGGATTTTTAAACGATAATAATTTCTGCAACAGTATCGTTCTGAGATATTCAATTGAAAGTTCTGTACTGCATTGAATGAACTAAAGAAAATCGGCAAAGTCGAATGATCTAAGCCAAAAAATAAAAAGAGAAAATCAAATCTATTTTTCTAAATAAACTAAATTTTAAAAATTAACTTATGAAAAACTCTCGAAGTTACCCTGTACTTGAAATTAATTATTTGCAATATCCTGACCTTGCAGACAACATATGGCATGCACAAATGTCAGAACACCCTCAAATCCTGACTTATGCCGGTTCTGATCCAGGTAGAAGAAAAGATGCAATGATGATCCTTGATGGAAATTCAACAAGTAAGGTCCCACGTATACTCAGTCGGGATGAATATCCATTCGCATGCACACTGGAAGGAGGACGCAGCACAGCAATCGGGCATATTCCTGCACGACAAAATTCCGCTCAAGGCGGATTGATTTCTTCTTTCATCAGACAGAATGGAATCAGTCCGAATTGTGGAGAGCTGTCAAAATTTATTGTCAAAGTAAAGAATCATCCAAGAGGAGAAGTAACAGTTCCTTTGTTTGGTAAGGAGAAATAACCCGGCAATGTTCCACCCTTTTGGGTAGTTGACGAAGGGTTATATCACCTGTATTTTTGATTCAACAATTCAACATTAACCAAGTTAAATACAACAAGAACCATGTCATTTAAAGCCACATTAACCATAGAAGGAAAAACCTGGAGGGTCTTTAGTTGTCGTTATGCTTTTCAACAACCTACTGATTCAACCGGACTTCCAAGTGCACGTGTACACGGTGGAACAGTTGAACTTGAGGTAGAATCAACCGGGGATCTTTCCCTTGCTCAATGGACGCTTGATCCCACTATGGTGAAAGATGGGAAAATAACTTTTTACCAGCGTGATGGCGAACAACGATTGAAAGAAATCGAATTCAAAACCGCATTCATGGTTTCTTATGTTGACAGCTTTAGCAATTTTGGTGATAATGCAATGGTGGAGCGTGTAATTATTTCCGCCAACCAACTCACCATCACAAGTACATCCAGTTCCGGGGGTTCTGTGGTCGAACACAGAAATTTATGGCCTACAAACGAGTAGCACTATTCCTTCCAACAAAAAAATTAACACCTGAAATTTTCCAGAAATGACTACCTATCTGAATGCCCCGGAAGTAAAAATTCAAATCGCTGATGAGGAAGTGATCTATAACAACCTTGTCCTGGAGCAATCCGTTGCCAAACATCATCATTTCAGCTTTCAATGGAAATACAAGGATTTCATGTCGAATTCCGATATCCAGTCCCAGGTCATGAATTTTATAAGTAAAGAAGTTTCCATAACAATGGGACAAAATAAATTTAAAGGGTTAATTACTGAAATCAGTATTGAAGATCGGGACGAAAGCCATGTGTTTAATATATCCGGGCAGAGTCATACAATACTACTTGAAGATGCACCCCGTTCCACCTCGTATTATAAAAAAACGATTGATCAAATTGTAAAAAAATCCTGTGGCGACAGTGGTGTAAATGTAACCGCTGATCCGGAGCACAATGATGAACAGCATTACATTGCTCAATACAATGAAACCGACTTTCAATTTATCTCCAGACTGGCAACACGCTTTGGGGAGTGGTTTTATTATGATGGAGAAAAATTGAATTTCGGTAAAACTAAAAGCAGCGGACTGACATTACAGAACGGTGTCGACATTCAACACATTTCGTATCAGGCCAACCTTCAACCCAATAAGTTTTCATATAGTGGCACCGACGCACACAAAGGAGAAAAAATCGAAGGCGATATGGCAGGCCTGAAATCCGGTGACGGATTTGCACAATCAGCACTGTCAAAGTCCAAGAGTCTCTTTGCGAGAACTGATCCGAACCGAAGGGTACACTTGTTAAATGTTGTAAATAAAAAACAACTGGATCTCACCAAGGAGCTCGATGGTAAAGCTGCGACTGCACGTGCTTTAACTGTCAGAGGGCAAAGCGGTAAGGCAGAATTAAAACCCGGTCATCGTTTTAAAATCAGTTCGGGCGGCAATAGTCCCGAGTACATTATTCTTTCCGTAACACATACTTCATCCCGATTGGGTAACTACAGCAATAGTTTCACTGCGGTTCCTGCAAAAGTTGAAGTTCCTCCTTATACAAATCCTCATGTTTTCAGAAAAGGAGAAATGCAACCTGCTATAGTAAAGGATAACAAAGACAGTGACAAACTGGATCGCGTAAAAATAAAATTTTCCTGGTCAGAAATTTCTCCGTGGGTAAGAATAGCAACCCCACATAGTGGAAAAGGAAAGGGATGGCATTTTATTCCTGAAATTGGTGAGGACGTAATGGTAGATTTCGAAGGCGGTGATGTTGACAAACCGTTTATTGTAGGATCATTGTATACCGGTGCCGCAAAATCCGGACTGGGTGATGACAACAACGATATCAAATCTTTAAAAACAAGAAGCGGGAACACCATCATCATGAATGATAAGGATGGCAGTATTACCATCCAGGATGCAAAAGGAAGTGTACTGATTTTGAAAGGTGATGACACAATCGAATTAAAATCCAAAAAGAAGATCCTGATTAAATCATCTGAAATTGACATTAAAGCCGACAATAATATAAACATTCAAGCCGGTGGCGAGTTGAATCTGAAATCCACCAAAGCAATGTCACTGAGCACTCAGGATTCCATGAAACAAGATTCCATGAAGGAATTTAAAGTATCCACAATGGACAAACTTACAACCAGTTCCATGATGGACACGAAAATTTCCGCCACAATGAATTTATCTCTCGAAGGAACCATTAAATCAGAAGTAAAGGGCACGATGGTTTCAGTGCAGGGAACGACAATGACAGAGGTAAAAGGTGCGATGGTGATGATCAATTAATCTGAATAATTTCAATTTATCATAATATGATCTTTGGAGCAAGGCGTGATGCAATTATCCGGGCTGTAGATAGCTACCCTGAATACCGTGGATGCGCCATTGGTTTTTATGGAGATGATACTTGCCAGATCATCAGAAATGCAGTACCTCCGAGGGGAGATGCAGTTTTGGTGGAAGAATCTATAATCACCATTCCAAGTTCTACCTTAGCTACATCCGGCACCGCTGATCTTCCAGACATTCCGGATGGTACAATGACAAACAGATCACGGATCAGTGCAGAAGCAACAAGTCTGACACTTGGAGTAACATTCACTTTGATTGGTTTCGGTCTACTTGCTATTGCCAGCGGACCGATAGGCTGGGTGGCTGCAGGTGGCGCAATTATCGGTGGTATTCAAACAGGTGTCTCTGCAGGTCGTCTTTATGTAGCTATCACTGATCCTGATTCCACGAGCTTACAAGAGTTGGATGACAATGCGATCTATGCATGGTCTATACGGATTATTGATGCAGCCGGTCTTGCATTTGGTGCCGCTGGTTTGCTTGAAGTTCTCAGAAGCGGCGGTTTTCTCAGGGCAACCTCACAGGAATTCGCAAGGTTAACACAAAGTGAACAAAGAGCCGCACTTTCAGAAGCTTTACGTCGTGGAGCAAGAAGCAGAGAAGTCCGTGCTGCTTTTCAAAGATATGTCCAGGAGGCAGAACGTGCTGCTGCGGCAGGATCCAGAGCCGCTGCTGACACACTTCCGGAAGCTTATGCCGGTGCCCGTAATTCATTACTCAATGAATTGAGAACAGCAGCTCATGCGAGAGGTCGTGCCGCTCTAGCCTCTCATCTTTCAAGAGTAGAAGATCTGTTACAAGCTGAACGCAACATCGCGAATTCTATCATGATGGAATTCCAGGCAGGGGCAGTTACCGGAGCAGGACAATTTGTTGTGAATGGAATGGACTCTTCTATTGTCGGAAGTAGTAGCGGCCTTGTAAATGAATTAGTAGTCAGTCCGGTTTCTTCACTTATTCAAAGTCGAACCAGTTCCCCAACGACACAGTCATCAATGATAACAGAGAGCACTGAAAATATCATTCGTCTCAACGTTTGTTATTTGCCCTCATATTTGTTTTCACGCTAATACATTTCTTTTTAAAATTACTTTCTTACCAATTCCCAGAAATTGTTTATAAAAAGAACCTAAACATGGCTAATACCGACAACATCGATTTCATCATTGGTACACTTCGTTCAGCAGAATTTGAAGGGTTCCGATCAGAATTGTATATCCCAATGGGATGTTTCATTTCCAAAGGATCCACCCAGGTTCCTGCGCAGGAATTGAAAACCGAATACAATCAAAGTCTGAAACCGGGAAAAGGACGAAATGGCGAAATACCCGGATTGGAAACATTGTGCAAAACCAATCAGGCGCGTACATGGAAACCTGTTGGGAACAGTGGATTCACAATTGCCGCGGGATTTGATATTTCAAAACACAACATCAACGACTTACGTAAATTCAGATTTAACAGTCACCTTGAAGATAAATTAATTCCATTTTCTGCCGGTTATGCCGGCCCACCACCGACTAAAAAACCAAGTTTTAGTCATGCCGAACTTAAAGAAATTGACTACAAAGTCATCAGCACAAAACTTCCAAAATTATCAGACAAATTTAATGGCTCATCAACCACCAATTTTGATAAATTGAATATTATGTACCAAACAGTTTTGTACTCAATATTTCATCAGTATCAGAATCATTTTTTCAGTGAAAGTTATGAAGTAAATAAAGTATGGAAATTCGCTCTGGCTGGTGACTGGAAAAATGTTCGTGATACTTTAAAAAGTATACGGACTTATTCAATGCGAAGAAAAAAAGAAGCGGAATTAATAGACCAGGGTATTACTTTTGAAGGCCGAACCACCTCCCCTGTCGGCGACTTCAAGATCACTGGAAAACCCGTAGTGTAAAATCCCCATTCTTGTTATACAATAAGTAATCTTAAAATATCAACCTGAATGTTCAAGAAAATATCCGCCCTTAATAGTGAATGGAACCGAAAGTATAATTTTCATGAGGAAAATGGATATGGGTTTTATATGGATTCCAAACACGGTCTTGCTTTTTTTGCATGGATCTTTCCAGATGAAGCGAAGTTCTATAAATGTGAGCAAGGTGTATTTGATAAAAACTTCAGTCTGCTTGAAGAAGAAACAGAATATGAATTCGACCCCTTTGACAACGTTCGATTTCTTCGCTATCCAATGGATTGATTGATCAGTACATTTTGAACTCCATTTACAACTTTTGGAAACTATGAAATCAGAAGTCCTTGATGAAATTACAATTGAGAAGGTCAATTATCCTCCGGTGATCAGGCGATTTCAATCCCTTTTCGTTGACCAGGTACTTTTAATTTCCTTCATGTTTATCATCAGCAGCTTATTCGGCTCCTCCGAAGAAGACAGTAACGGTGCTTTACGTGGAATTTTATTCCTAAGTCTAATTTTAATTTATGAACCATTTTGTCTGAGTTTTGGTACAACATTAGGAAATAAGGTTGCAGGAATCAGAGTCCGGAAATTCAATGAAGAAGAAAAAAAGTTGTCGCTTGGAAATTCTTATATACGATTTATCGTGAAACTAATTCTTGGAGTGATTTCATTTTTTACAGTGACATCGAATAAATCCAAAAGGGCGATTCATGATTTTGCTTCCGGATCCATTGTAATTTATGTTAAAAATAAATTGAAATGATATTTTTCAATCATTTGGCATTAGCGGAATCACTCAAAAATAGTTGGTCGGAAATAAATTCATCGCATCACTCATACCATCTTTCCTAATACATGCTGTTAAAGAGATTTTTTATACCTTGGGTATGTTAAATACCATACTTTACAATACTGCCTGATATGGCGTGAAAAACTAAAGAATGTCATTAAAAATCGCCATATACGAGGATAACCGAATGTTTCGGGAACTCCTTACCGAACTGGTTCAATGTTCTCCCGGTTTAATTTGTACAGGCTCCTTTCCTGACGCAAACAATATTCTCCAGAAAATGAACCGGAGTTTACCCGATGTCATATTGATGGATATTGAAATGCCGGGAATGAATGGTATTGAAGCGGTGAAGGTTATTAAATCGCACTTCCCGAATACCCTGGTGTTGATGCAAACTGCGAATGAAGAAGATGATAAAATATTTGACGCTATTTGTGCCGGTGCATCCGGTTATTTGCTGAAGAATACAGCTCCATCACGTATTCTCGAAGCGATACACGAGGCAAATCTGGGAGGTTCTCCTATGAGTCCTTCGGTAGCACGAAAAGTTCTTGAGCGTTTTTCTACTATACAAAAAGTATCCACAAAAAATGAATTTGATCTTTCCGAAAGGGAAAAAGAAATTCTGCAACTGCTTGTCAAAGGCATGAGCTATAAACTAATTGCAGATGCCTGTTTTCTTAGTATAGACACAGTCAAATTTCACATTAAAAATATTTATGAAAAACTTCAGGTAAATTCTAAAGCTGAAGCAGTAGCCAAAGCATTTAAAAGCGGTTTGGTTTAGATCATTTAGAAGTTTCTCCTGATCCAAAGCTCCTTTTACTGAGCGAGATAAGCTGTATATCCCAAACGACTGGACCTTTTATCTTTACTGTCAATTACCCAGTGGCTTTTGGGAGTCTGAATTTCAATTTCAGGTTCAGCGTTGAATGGCATAAATAAAGAATTCAGGTGATCCAGAATTCGTCTGCCGTTACCTTCAGGTAAAAAGTTGATCAGGCTTTCCTTTGGCACAGGCCCAATTGAAATTTTTATAGTTTCAAAAATTGAATAATCATTGTTGCCTACAACGGAGTCTACCGAAAGGGTCATTTTCCCAAGTACATTCAAACCCAATCCGGTTGGTTGTGATTTCCATTTTGGCTCAGTTCTTTTAAAACGAACTTTTTGTTTCAGTATAATTGAATACGTTTCCTGCATGAGTTCCAATGAACCACGGATACGAAAGATGATCGGGAAAAGATAAAACAATATCCCCTTTTGACGCGCATCCAGAAAATCAGGAAGATCCCAGTAAGAAAGAATCTTCTCATCGTCCATTGTGTACGTGATTGTCTCAAGCAATTTCCTTTCTTGAATTTCAGTTGCAATTCGATGCTTAAAAAACTCAGACTCATAAGCAAAGAAATAATTTCGCGCATTTGCTTCTTCCAAGACCCGCTGCTTTGTTTCCTCGACCATCTCAGAAATTGTCTTGAAAGGTTTTGGCTTTCTGGCAGGGTAATGAAAGACAGATTGAGGAAGTACATCATAAAGACCTTCACGATTTATCCTCAGCACAACATTCTCATTGTAATTTGATAATTCCAATGTATCCACACTCGCAATATCTCTGCTGAATTTTCTCTTAAAAATCCCGACAGGTTGTATCAGCAAATCATTGATGTTATACCCTTTTTTCGACAAGTCAGCAAGCAACACTTCCACACGAAGATCGAGTGGCAGGTCTGACAGGAAAGATTTGATTTCGGCTTCAGTAATCATGAGTAAATTTTCAAAACCATCAATTTCCTGTAACAATAACTTTCAGTGGAATAAGATTCGCGGAATATTGATCCAGTTTAACCTGGAATTCTTTCGCCAAATTTCTCCATTCGTATGTGTTTAGAGAATTGCTCCTTGAAGGAACAATATTAATTTCCAAAACACGACGAATTCCTTGCTTACGTTTTGCAATTACTTCCCAACCCTTCCTGATTGAAACAGATTGAATGAGGTTGCCAAATTCATGGAAACACATATTGCGAATATCCTGTTCGGTAACAATACGGTCGTGTGTTAAAAGCGCTTTTTTATAAGCAGTAATTTTTTCATTTTCACTTAAAGGATCTTTACCTCCATTTGTTGTTGACATTAAAACCAGTGTCTCCGCGCGGGCATCGACACCTGAATAATTCTGAAGCCTCGTACCCGCTTTTATCTGGTTAGCAAGGAAACCGTTTGTTGACCAGAACAAAGTATAAATATTTTCATCCGTATTATACGGATTGATTAGTAAGAAATTCCCAGGCCGGGCTTTCTGCCCCTTTTGTTCAATAGTATGCTGTATGATCGCGATAGCAGTAGTAATGTGGCGAATA
>CAYMMN010000116.1:0-9284 GCA_964391495.1 uncultured Flavobacteriales bacterium
GTAAAAAATATTTCTATAAATAGTTGACTAAGCCATAGAATTCGGGGTTAGGTTGCTGATGACTGCCCCTTGAAAATACCAAAGACATAAATTGAAAACAGAAAATTCCGCTCCATTAAAAAAGTCTCTACCAAGCTTGGAACATAGCCAACACATTGATCAGTTCAAGGTGGATTAATATCGTGAAGTTACTAAACATAGCATGGAGATCCGTCGAAGCGTGCGAATTTCCGGGACAAAATAATTATCACTGTAATGCATACATATTTCCGTTTGTCGAGCCAAAATAAATAACGGCATCTTTAATCACAGGCGAAGAATGAATGGAGCCCAGATTAAAAAGCATTTCCATTGATGTTTTATTTTCCTTTTTCCTTTTCTGATCAGAAAAAATAATCTCATAATTCAATACGCTGTCCGGACTTAGTATTCTATAGAAATCAGTTTTAGAGGATTCTAATTGGTAAGTCCATAATTGCTTTCCTGTTGAAATATCATTTGCATATAAAAAGCCATTAAGATCGCCATAGTAAACAATGTTGTTTACGAGGGATGGTGATGACATAATCCAACCTTTTGAAAAAACCTGATAAATAGAATCACCGGTGTTTTTATTCAATGCTACCAGACTTCTTGAATCTCCTGTTGTGTATATTATTTTTTCATGAGCAACAACAGGACAACTACTTACCCATGAAAAATCATTAAACCGTTTCCACAATAATTTACCGTTTAAGGCATTTAATGCATAGAGATGTGAATCACGACATCCAAAATACAAGTTGCTGTCGGAAACAACCGGACTACCCTGCATACCGGTTTGATTGTAGATTACCGTATCAATTCCTGTTTTAAATTTCCATACTTCTGTCCCGCTTTTTTTATTTAAGGCATATAAGTATGTATCCCAACTTCCAAAGTACACATTGTTAAACGCGATGGCTGGCGATGAATGAATGATGCCATTGGTTTTGAATTTCCAATGTTCTTTACCTGTTGCAGCATCAAGTGCATAAAAATATCCGGAACCGGTTCCGAAATAAACTGTCCCTTCATCAATGGCTGGAGATGAAAGAAAGAAATCCCACTCATCCTGAAAAACCGAGTCTTTCGGTAAATGCCCATGAATACCGGGCGCTGAAAATCGCTTTTCACCGGCTGTTTTGAAAGTCCATTTCACTGAACCATTATTTGCATTTAAAGCATAAAAAATTCCATCATAACTGCCAAAATATATTATTCCATTTGAGATGGCCGCTGTGGAATAAATTCCTCCACCTGTTTTGAATTTCCAATTCAGAGCTCCGGTACTTTGTTTGAGTGAATAGAAATTATTGTCGGCACTTCCAAAGTAAATATTTTCACCATCAATTGCGGCAGATGAATTGACCGGTCCACCAGTCTTAAATTCCCATTTTAGTGAAGGTTGTTTTGTGATAGAAGCGGAAACGTATTTTCCCTGATGGGTAATATCTCCCCTGAACATTGAATTGGGATTGTTTTGAGGAGTTTGAGAAGAACAGGAGCAGAGGAGAAGAGCAATGATGTGTAAATAAATATATTTCATTATCGTAAAAATTTAGAACGACAGTGTAAGGTTAGCAGTGTCCCCGGTTATTGCGTGCAATACAAATATATACGCACTTGCATACAGAATGATATCCGTGATCGCAATCAGGAGAAGTTTAACACATTTTATGTTAAAGAAATTTTAACATGCGAGTGCTGCTTGGCAGGACTTGTTGGAGTTTGCTTTTTTTAGACACAGAGTAGCACAGAGTACCTTGCAGAGGTTCACAGATAGATTAGAAGAGTAGCATGCAACAATCTTTTCAATCCCGATTACCTCTCTGTGTTACTTTGTGTTTCACTCTTTGCCCTTTGTGTTTTAAATGTTGTTAAGCAAAGTAGAACGATACTTGCTTGGAGTGAATGATTGACCGATGCTATTTAATATTTGACACAGAGTAGCACAGTGTACGCACAGAGTAACACAGATGGAGTAGCAATAGGCAACAAACTTTTCAATCCCGATTACCTCTCTGTGTTACTTTGTGTTTCACTCTTTGCTCTTTGTGTTTAAAATATTGTTAAGCAACATAGAACGAAACCTATTACTTTGTTTCAAAAAGTTTGTTAAGCTAAACTGAACGCCATGCCTCTTCACAGGACAATCATGCTTTATCCGGTGATTTAATAATTGTATTCCAAAGTGAATCACTCAGTACATTAACAAATGCCGAGAATCAATAAAAAATTATTAAGTTGAAATATTGGATTGCAGCTTAGAACTTATGTAAATAAAACAGCCTGTCTGAGTAATTCAAACAGGCTGCGCACCAAATATGGAATTCTTTGAATTAGTTATTCACCACAAGTCGCTTGTTGTATTTCTTAGCCACCTGAACAGTGTATACACCATTTGGAAGATCTGATAAATCAATAGTGGAAGTTAACTCCGTAAACTTACCATCCATTACATTGGCGCCAACGGCATTAAAAATTGAGTATTGCTCATTGAGTAAAGCAGGTAAAACCGTAACTGAAACATTGTTTTGTGCCGGGTTTGGACTAATGCCAAATGAAGTTGATTCTTCTTTCTCTTCAATTCCAACATTAGAAACGGTTAATGTCGCTCCGTCAGTTGCCTTGGTACATCCAATTCCGTTGTCGATAATGCATCTGTAAAGTGTGTTATTATTAGAAGGAGAAACATTGGATATTGTAAGCGTATTGGTAGTGACCCCACTATACTGGCCGGTATTTATCAGATTGGCGTAAGCAGTTCCTGTATGTAACTGCCACTGGTATGTAATTCCGGTACTACTATAACAATCATTGGTAACTACAAAATGAGTTGTAGTTCCATCCACAGCACTATGAGAAGCCGGCTGAGTAAGTGTACAGGAATTGTACATATTTCTTACTTCGCAAGCCGTGAGAGGTCCACTATAAATGGCTACATCGTCAATTTTTCCATCAAAGAAATAGGAATTCACTCCGTCTAATTTCCACGCGCCTATCGTCAAATCGGATATAGTATTGTTTGGACTGAGAGATGCTATTATTCCATTGGCTGCTCCGTTAATAAAGCAATAAAGATTTGCTCCATCGTAGTCAATGACCACATGATTCCAGTTGACATTGAACCCGACATTTGATGATGTTGCCTGAACCGGGGAACCTCCGATGTACATTCTGCTTTCCATATTTGCATTTCCAATTAACAACGCGCCGGTCGAGATGTTGTTGAGAGAAGTATATTGTCCTTTTTGCACAGCTATACCTGTGTTAGGGAATGATGCATCTCTTTTTATCCATAATGAAATAGCAAACAATCCCACAGTACTTGAAGGAAAGTTGAAACGGGTCATGTAATCGGTTAATCCATTAAAGGAATAGGCACTGTTCGCATTGCCAAATCGGTCAGTGGTCAGCGTGGCTCCTGAAGTGAGAAGGTGTAACGCGTTAGTGGACTGATCATTTGCGTTACCATCAAAGCCATAATACGCCTGTAATGTACCAGCTAGACCCGGATTAGGAATCCAGGAAGGAATTTGTGAAAAAGCACTTAAAGAAATAAATGCTAAAGCTAAAATTGTAATCGTTTTCTTCATAATTAGTTTTTTTTTAAAATGGTTAAGAATAACTAAAGTGTAATAAGAGCCGGTGAAGTTAACATTCTTTTTCACTTTTTATAGCTTTTTATGACGGTTGTCCTTCTTTTATTTTCTTCCAACTCATTAGAGCGAAGCTTGTTATGTGTTCTGGAATGACACATGGTAGATCAATTAAACATCGGGTTTTGCATAGCCAAAATGAATACATTTATTTCGCAAGGACTACTTTGTGAAACTGTGTGATGCTCTCTGTGTTCTCTATGTTTAAAATAGTGTTTAGCAATATAGAACGACATTTGCTACGAGTTCATCAATGACTGATGCTATTTATTTTTTGACACAGAGTAGCACAGAGTGCCGCACAGAGTAACACAGATAGAGTAGGAAAGTAATTTTCAATAACCTTTTGAATCACGAATACCTCTCCGTGCACTTTGTGTGGTACTTTGTGTCCTTTGTGTTAAAAATATTGTTTCGCAAAATAGAACGCCTAATAAATCAAAATAGCATCAGACCTTTTCTACAATAGCAACATATTGAATTTTGAGAAAGGTGGATAAAAGGAATTACAGCTCAACCGGCTTACTCTAGCCATCAGGCAAGTCTTTCAATTACTGCCACTATTCACCTTGAATGTATATTCAATATACTTTCCGGTAGGAGAATGATAACGATACAAACCACCTTTGGTTCCAACCCAAATGATTCCTTCCTTATCCTCTACAATTGTCCAGACTTCCGGTTTGCTAAGACCATCTTTTTCTGTGAAGCTTGTAAAAGACTTTCCATCATAACGACAAAGTCCACCACGGCTTTTTCCCATTGCGCTCTTGCCGCAACCAAACCACAAGTTTCCTTTACTGTCGAGGAAAATGCATGTAACCGTATCATTGCAAAGACCATCTGCTTCTGAAAATTGTCTGAATGATTTACCGTCGTAGCGACAGACTCCATGATACAAATTAGCAAACCAGATGTTCCCGTTTACATCTTCTTTTATATCCATTATCTGATCGCTGAAGCATCCATCACCGTTTACTTTGAAAAACATTCCGGATCTGGAATCATAACGACATACGCTGCCTGCTCTTTCACCGAACCAAAGGTTACCTGCTTTATCTTCCAAAATGCATTGAACAGCATTGCTGCCCAGACCCTGTTCCTTTGTATAATTTTTAATTATACCTGAAATGGGATTGTATTGACAAACTCCATAACCGTTCATACCGAACCAAAAATTTCCATTTCTGTCTTCTAAAATGCAATTCACATCAAAATTGCAAATACCGGTTTTCGCTGTAATGTCTGTAAAAGTCTTGCCATCATATCGACAGACACCAAACGGAGTGCTAAACCATAGATTCCCTCTTCTGTCTTCAATAATTGATTCAATGGAGTTGTCGTTCAGACCATCTTGTTTCGTAAAATGAGTGAACTTGCCGGTGATGGCATCGTGACAGTAAACGCCCACACCCGTTCCAAACCAAAGATTTCCTGTTTTATCTCTTAAGCTACAACGAAACATATTTTCGATTACTTGTCCGTAACCGGGAGTAACAAAAAGTAATAACAACAACAGACAGATTTGCTTTCGTAAAGGATGCTTTTTCATTTTGTTATTATTATGTTTTCGTAAAAGAAGCTTCATGAACAACCTTCATTTTACAATGATACCTGGCATGATGCATAAAGGGTAAATGTACGAATCACCCGGAAAGCACTTCGGAGGATAAACAGCTTACCCCAACTTATGCGTCAAATTCAGCATAATTAATTATTCTTTTAACTTTCTCGTCATCCGATTTATATTCTTCCAACAATCGTATATCCTCATAAATATCCTGAATCAGGTTCATTTCTAAAAAGTACTCAAATCCGGGACATTTTGAATTCTGAATGTCTTTTAGGTTCATTTCCATTTCCTCGAATGTCAATCGTAGAACCGTTGCTTCTGAATGTGATTCAAATTTATCGTTTAGTTTTTTCGCAAAGACCATATACACAAACTCATCAGAGTCTTCATATTGATTGCAGTTTAATATAACATCCTTTAAATTCATAGTCGGTTTTTAAGGTTGCACATAACAGTTTGGCTCTTGGTGGAGTGGCGAAATTCGAGGCGAAAACTGTCAATACTCCACAAAAGTTGATGCGAGGTAAAATTTTCGATTATCCATTTCTCTCACCATTGAGCCAGTGCTTATTAAAATTCGCATTTATTTTTGTTTGGTAATTCATCCCTCAATTATGTCTGCTTCAAAAATTTTCTGCAAGTCTTTTTTTGATTTGGTACTCTCATACTTGAAAGCTCCCATTGTCAGGGCGTAAGCAAAAATGAGCATACCAAATGGGATTATTGACTCTGGATTTAATTTTGAATTACTAAAAGCTTGCGTCATAAAGGACAGGATTCCAAGTCCAACGCCACCACACCAAATACATAGTAAAACAATTACAAAAATATGTAGTCTCATTTTTACTTTGATTCTCAGTCCGTCAATATCTTTTTCAATAATTCCATTTATACTTGGAAGAAATGAATTTCGATAACTTATAATTCTTTTAATATTAAATGTCTGACCGTTTATTTGTCCTATATATGATTTGGTCGAACCACTGTTGAAAGCATCTAATCCAGGTATCTTTTCAGGTTCAACATAGTCTGAAAGTCGTCTGATTATTTCTTCTTCCTTCAAACGTGTCTTATATACAATATTTTCAGTCGGTAGGAATTTCATTTTTATTGGTCGTCCTTTTAAAAGTGGTGCTAACAGATAAATATACAAAACTCCGTGAAAATACTTAAAATGACTATTATCGGCGACTAGTAAATTGAGTCCTGGCTATCACATGACCACTCTAAACTTATAAATGAAGTGCATTTGGAAATTTAAACAACACTCCGCGAGGCAGGAAAATGGGCCGATTGTGGATAGGTCTTTCGTCATTTTTCATCGGTAAGCACTAAATTGTCGAAACCAATCGGACTGTTGTAAATGCATAATTTTACCTTTTGGCCAATCGAAACTCCACTCCAAAAGTCCCTACTGCAAAGAATCGTTTCAATTTTTCCTTCTATGTCAACATATAATATGTTCCTTTCCGCTTGTCGAAAACCACTTTTGTGGTGTTCAGTTTTTAAAACAGAGAATTCGTCACATTTTAACTGAGAAGAAATAGCTGAATTAAAATAATATCCCAAAAGCATAAATCCTCCAATGAATCCAATTGAAAATTGAATAGTCAGATTGGAATAATTGGAAAGCATCGTTTTATTCAGAATAATATACGGCTTTAATAATTTGGCAAAATAGAGTCCTGCGACTAAGCCGATTGATGCGCAACACAATGTAAATGCATAAGGATGAATGTAATTTTTATAATTTTAAACCGCCACAATTGCTGCGAACATTCCACCAAAAAGAGAAGTAAAATACCCAAAAATCACAATCACCTTTTTAAAGGTAGAAGTGCTAGTGAACTTTTCTTTTGTCTGGTTCATCATTAACAATATTTGCCATTAGATATTTCTGCTCGCAAGTAAATATACAAAACGCCCGTAAATATTGATAAGGGTAAACAATGAATTCAATCAACATTAAACATTGCTGGAAGCATTCAACAATCATTTGAACCCCAAATTACTCTCCGTGAAACTCTGTGTTGTACTCCGTGCTCTTTGTGTTTAAAATATTGTTAAACAAAAAAGAATGACATGTGCTAGGAGTTCATGAATGACTAATGATATTTATTTTTAAGACACAGAGTAGCGCAGAGTTCGCACAGAGGAACACAGATGAAGTGGAAGAGTAGCATGCGACATTCTTTTATTCACGATTACCTCTCCGTGTTACTTTGTGTGGTACTTTGTTTCCTTTGTGTTTAAAATATTGTTTAGCAAAGCAGTACGCTACTACAATTCAAAATAGTTTAAAACAGCTGCTACTCTGAAATACACACCAGTATTTTAAATACTTTCAATTACCCTCTCTAACCGGTCAAAATTTTCTTCATTTTTTGGTTCTGCAAACCTCCTGATTTTTTCACATTCTTCTTGGGTTTTAAAAAATCATTCTAAATGATATTTGCGATTTGTTTTCATCTAATTTTTTGAAAGTGATTTCCATATTGAAAAGCGGTTGTGATTTTCTTTTCCAGCTTACAAGTTTATTTGGCAAAACTGTTTCAAACACCGAAGAATTTTCATAATTCCCTTTATCAGGACCATGCATTGTTAGTATCCATTTGCCTCCCGGTTTAAGATCAAATTCATGGATCGTATTTGTAAATCCTTCCGGACCCCACCAATCTTTTAAATATGTTGGATTTGCGAAAGCGTTGTAGACTATTTCTACAGGATAATTTAAGATTCTGGAGCTATAAATTTCACTGCTTACCATTCTCTTTATATTGATTTATTGAGTTTTAATAATGCGTACACTAACATGTTATTTACTAACCTCCCTTTACAGGCTTGTCGATTTAAACAGCTGTCTTGAGAAGAATATCTGATAGTTTTTGGAGCTAGCCTTCGGCTGAGGTGGACTTTGCTTTTGAATTACGATAGGGGAGCTACAGTTCTCCCTTGGCTGAATCAACAAGTGCTCAATAATTCTCACAGGGTTCCTACGAACATGATTATTCGGATTTCACTAATGCATTCTTTGATAATTTACAATTTCACTACCCGGACCGCCGCTTTCTTATCTGCTGTTCCAATTTTCAGAAAATAAACTCCCTGAGAGACATCAAGATTTAGATGCAGTAATTGTTTATATGTGAATACCTCGGACCGTACAATTTTTCCATTCAGGTCAGTCAGATTTACGGTAACGGTATTATAGATTTCTCCCAATTCAATATAAAAATCAGCCAGGGATGGATTAGGGTAAAGCGCGAATTTATTTCCGAAATCATTTTCAATGATACCAATATGTGTTATTGCCTGACAACTGGTCGTATCTACACAATTATGTTCTGTCAGTTGAACAGCATACAGACCATTGTATCCCGGAGTAAAAGTTTGGTTGGTTGCACCGGGAACAATTGCGTAATTGTTACCGCAATCCAGCCATTGATAGGTTGCATGAATATTATTGGCAGTTATTGTAGTATCGGTTAAGGAAGTTGTTGTGTCCGATACATAACATCCATTTGAAAATTCAGCAAAAATCGCGTCGCCGTGATTGTTGGTGATAGAATCTGAGTCATAGTTATAAATAAAATTCTGATCAAATCGTCCTGAATATAGTATTCGATTGTTCTTGCAGGTAACCCCATTCTCAAAAGTAGCTGATACTTTCTTTGCCCAGTTTGCAACCAGGTTGTTATCCAGTTTTAATAAAAAACCTTTATAGAAGCCGGTGAGCATGATGGTGTCAGGTGCTACTCCGAGAATTACAGTATCATTAAATGTCCCGGTGATAAAGCATTCATCCGAACTATTAAATGCAATACTATGTAAACGACAATAATTCGATGAATAAATTTCTTCCGTTTGTACAGCACCATTCAAATCATAAAATCCCAGGAGCCCATCCGGATTAGATCCAAGGGAGCTATAACCCGCGACACCGATCAGACCGGAGGATGAAATACCCAATCCCTGGCAATAAGAATAACCATTATTAAACAAACCGGTCTTCCATAACTCCGTTCCATTGG